>NZ_JBAHYJ020000018.1:0-1629 GCF_036697665.2 Scytonema sp. PRP1
CAGGGTAAGCGCATCTCAAATGCTATTGACAAGCGGATTTAGAGACATCATATTGGAAGAAACAAGCAGAAAGAATAGTCAGCATATAATTATTATCCATAGCAGCTCGATTCGATTTTTGGCGATTGCTACGTTTCAAAGATTGCTCTAGATTCAAAGCATTAAGTGCAATGCGTCGTAGCAATGCCAAATTCTGTGGTGCATGACCAGTACGAATGCGACAAGCATCTTCAGAGAAAGTGACGTCCATTGTCCAATGCAACCCATTTTCAACACCCCAATGCAAACGGATAGCCTGCCCCAGTTTACGAGCATCACAGTCCAAACTAGTTAGATAAAACTGAACTTCGCGCGTAGTTTTATTCCATAGATGTCGTACCCGCACAACCATGACAACACATTTAAGCCCGACCCAATCATCTTGATTGTATAGAGGTGATAGTTGAGAAATAGGAACACACCAAACTTGCCGTTTTTCAGTACGGTGATGCCCTTTTTCTACCCGTTCGTCATAACTATGAGTAATGCCTTCAAACCCTTGGGCAATTATCTGGTCAAACCAATCTTTAACTTGTCTATGAAGTGTGGGATGATTAGCTTTGAGCGCTAGAACATAATCAGCTTTTGCATGATAAATAGTCGCAGCAATTGCAGTTTGTGTGCCCATTGCATCGATGGTAAGAATACATCCTGCTAAATCAAGCAATTCTAATAACGCAGGAATTGCTGTTATTTCATTCGATTTATCTGTTACCTTAACTTGACCTAAGACAAGACGATGCTCGCTTGCCCATGCACTAACTAAATGTAAAGCCGATTTTCCCTGTTGTCTGTTGTAGGAACCTTTGAGGGTCTTACCATCAATTGGAATTACCTGCGCCCCTACTGTATCTACTACAGATTGTACCCAACGTTGGAAACACCGCTCAAAAACTTTTGGGTTAATGCGTTCAAACACTCGTCGAAACGTATCTGGACAGGGCATACCATTTGGCAGTGCTAAAAATTGCTTCAACCAATCGTATTTACTCAACCCATAATTTTCCATGTCTTCCATCCCTTACCTCCTGCAATTTACGACAATATTCCAATAATCAAAATATCTGTGAGTAAATGGGCACGGGTTCTTGCTGCGCGGGGATCTATCTCGCTAAAAACTAATTCCATCTGTTCTGTAAGTGCAGTCGCATGGGCTATACTCAAGGTTTTTGATTTTGTCGTCTGTAGGCGAGGAGATTTAAAACCTGATGTCATGAGACTGCCTCTAATGTTAAGATAATTGCCTTGCTTATTAGCCTACTACCTAACACATTTAATACTCAAATCATCTAACTACGAACATATTGCCGCCAAGAGCCAGTTGGGGAGCCTTTGTTTTTAGCATATTGCTACATTTAAGAACCGGATGCTGATAGGCGGCGTATGCGCAGTGTCGGGGCGGGCTGCGATCACCGCACAGCCAGACAAGAAATCTTTCTAGCCCGTTCCCGACACCGCCTATCAGAGCGAAGCCTCATCCGGTTCGCCTCGTGGAACGAGTATTCGAGGTTTTGCGTTTGAGCTGCTATTCATCCTTTTTTTTTGACGAAGGTATTGATTTTAAGTACAAAATTAGATGCGCTTACCCTG
>NZ_JBAHYJ020000127.1:0-1438 GCF_036697665.2 Scytonema sp. PRP1
GCGGACCTCCACTTGGTGTTACCCAAGCTTCATCCTGGACATGGTTAGATCACCCGGGTTCGGGTCTATAAACACTGATCAACGCCCTTTTCAGACTCGCTTTCGCTTTGGCTACGTCCTTGACTTAACCTACCAGTGCTTATAACTCGCCGGCTCATTCTTCAACAGGCACGCGGTCAGACGTTGAATCGTCCTCCCACTGCTTGTAAGCTAATGGTTTCATGTTCTATTTCACTCCCCTTATCGGGGTTCTTTTCACCTTTCCCTCGCGGTACTGGTTCACTATCGGTCACACAGTAGTATTTAGCCTTATCTCGTGGTCGAGACTGATTCACATGGGATTTCACGTGTCCCATGCTACTCGGGATTCAGCTACTATCCTTTAGTTTTCGACTACAGGACTCTCACCTTCTTTGGTGCAGTATTTAGCTGCTTCGTCTAACCGCCAGATTCGATATTGCTGTCCCACTACCCCAACAAGCAAGCTCGTTGGTTTAGGCTCTTCCCCGTTCGCTCACCACTACTTGGGGAATCTCTGATTGATTTCTTTTCCTCCAGCTACTAAGATGTTTCAATTCGCTGGGTTGGCTCTAACCTGTCTATATATTCAACAGGCAGTACAAGGGGTTGCCCCATTCGGATATCTCCGGCTCAGTCGCTTGCTTCCAGCTCCCCGGAGCGTTTCGTCGGTCACCACGTCCTTCTTCGCCTCTGTGTGCCTAGGTATCCACCATTAGCCCTTATTCGCTTGACCACTTCACAATTGGTTCTATTTATGCAAACACTTTCATCTATGCAATCATGAAATGTCTGTGTCTACCTGCTTCGCGTTACTATGCAGTTTTCAAGGTTCTGGCTGGATATCATCCAGCAGTCTTGCTATTTCAAGCAAGATTGCTGAAGCAATTTCTCGAATCAATTATTGCTTTTTCGCAATACTTGCAGTCGCAATTTTGGAGTGTCACAATCGATTTGACTGTTTCCACACTGACAACCGTACTTTGTTGTTCGGTTGTTTTTGTGCGACTTGGATCGAACCAATGATAGTTTGAAAGCCAACAACTTTTCCTCGACCGACCTCGGGATGTCTTTTCAGTGTTCAGTTATCAAGTACCCGCAGTATCAGTTTTTTTGCTCACTGTTTACTGGTCACTACTGACTGAAAAGCAGGTCTCCCTAAAAAGGAGGTGATCCAGCCACACCTTCCGGTACGGCTACCTTGTTACGACTTCACCCCAGTCACCAGTCCTACCTTCGGCGTCCCCCTCCTCGAAAGGTTAGGGTAACGACTTCGGGCGTGACCAGCTTCCATGGTGTGACGGGCGGTGTGTACAAGGCCCGGGAACGAATTCACTGCAGTATGCTGACCTGCAATTACTAGCGATTCCACCTTCACGCAGGCGAGTTGCAGCCTGCGATCTGAACTGAGCCATGGTTT
>NZ_JBAHYJ020000091.1:0-1426 GCF_036697665.2 Scytonema sp. PRP1
GCAGGGCAATGGATGTAGAATTACAAATCCTGAAACATTTGGCAAGAGACGCCCACCCAACAGTTGCGATCGTAGATGAATATTGTGCAGAGTATAAAGACTTGTTCAAAGAGGTAAGAAATTATGAGTGCTTTAAATATTTACATTTGGGAATAATATCAACGATAAAAAGAAAATCGTTACCAGAAATAGCGAAGGTGGTAAGTATAAACTCTGCACAGTCATTACATCATTTTCTAGCGAATTCAAATTGGTCAGTAGATAAATTAAAAAAACGAAGATTAAAGAAACTCAAGGAAGCACTAGATGGTCAGGCGATTACAGTAGTAATAGATGAAACAGGAGATAGAAAAAAAGGTAAAAAAACTGATTATGTAGCAAGACAATATTTAGGAAGTGTAGGGAAAGTGGATAATGGGATAGTTTCAGTTAATGCTTATGGAGTTTCCTCTAATATAACATTTCCCTTAAATGTAAAAGTATTCAAACCGAAAGGGACGCTAAAAGCAGAAGATAAATATAAAACTAAAATAGAATTGGCATCAGAAATTATTACAGAATTAATTGAAGAGGGCTTTAATATTGAATTGGTACTAGCAGATAGTTTATATGGTGAAAGTAGCCAATTTTTGAGAAAACTAGCTGAATATAAATTAGATTATGTCGTAGCAATAAGAAGTAATCATGGTGTCTGGCTGCCAGCAGGCCAAAGCGTTAGGGCGAATAAGTGGTGCAAATTTGAGAGAAGATTTAGTAATCAAAAATCAGAAACTAGATATATCCGAGAAATAGTTTATGGTAAAAGAAGAGCCATAACTTACTGGTAAATAACAACTGACCCAGAAACAATGCCAGAAAATTCTACTTCATTTGTTATGACTAATCTTTCAGGGAACCTCAAGAAAACTTTAGGCGACCTATATGGATTAAGAACATGGGTAGAATATGGTTTTCGGCAGTGTAAACAGGAACTGGGCTGGACAGATTACAGGTTTACAAATTTCCAACATATTGAGAAATGGTGGGAGATTATTTTTTGTGTCTACACAATGATTAGTTTAAGTTCTCCACCTTTCTTATCCTTAAATCAAGCTCCTCAAATTGAAACAGAGGTACAAGACAGTATTTGTATTGATTGTGTAGATTTTTCTAATCATAAACAATGGAATCATGGTTCTGGATGGAAGAATACTTTAAATAATCTTCGTTTAATTGTTCAACCTCTCTTACTATTTTGGTTGATTTATCCCTGGCTAGATGTTTTCCAAAATTCCGATTTATTGCTTGGATTTAATCACCTAATTTGTACAATGAACCAATTTAAACCTTTTTTCTCTTCTGCTTAATTTCAGTTATTTACTACTTGCTTATTCCGGAAAGTGACAGAAAAGGGCTATAGCAACCGCCAAGGCGGTTTGAGCATAAA
>NZ_JBAHYJ020000095.1:0-1181 GCF_036697665.2 Scytonema sp. PRP1
CAGGGCAAACGCACCTTAAAGTGGCACATATATGATTGACTATTAAATTAATATGTGGATTGAAGACAGAGAGTATTTGCGATGGGTTAAGACAGTCTAGATTTTGATTAATAAAAATGATAATCAAAAAAGGGAGAGGAGTGGAAAGGCGAGCTTAGCTCGCCTTTCCACTCCTTCTATACCATTATCATTATCAATATCATCAAGATTTGATGAGTAAATTTAATGTTTTTCGGTAAAATTTTCGGTAAAAATCAGTGATTTGAGACTACTTTCAATGAAGCTCAAACCAAAAATTACCATTAGCGAACATTTTAGTGACATAGATGATCCAAGAATCGAACGCTCAAAACTACACCAATTAACAGACATTATCACCATTGCTATTTGTGCTGTGATTTGTGGCGCAGACACCTGGGAAGATATTGAACTCTTCGGTGATGCAAAATATGAGTGGTTTAAAGAATTTTTAGAGTTGGAAAATGGAATTCCATCTCACGATACATTTGCTCGTGTCTTTTCACGTATAGAACCGAAACAATTCCAAGAATGTTTCCTTAGTTGGGTAAAATGTGTTGAGCAGTTAACTGATGGAGACTTAGTCGCTATCGATGGGAAAACTTTACGTCATTCTTATGATGCTAAGAATGAGAAAGCTGCTATTCACATGGTTAGTGCTTGGAGCACATCTCAAAGATTAGTATTAGGGCAAGTTAAAGTTGATGAGAAATCGAATGAAATTACAGCCATTCCTGAATTATTAAACCTTTTATGTCTCAAAGGTTGTATTGTAACTATAGATGCAATGGGTTGCCAGAAACATATTGTTAAAAAGATTGTTGAAAAAGGTGGAGACTACGTTATTACTTTAAAAAAGAATCAAAACTCTTTGTATCAAAGGGTAGAAGAGCTATTTAAGCAAGCAATTACAAACAAATATGAAGGATTTTCTTATAGTACTATTCGTGTTTCAGAACAGGGTCATGGTCGTAATGAAACAAGACATTGCGTAGTGTTAAGTAATGTTAAAGAACTCATAGATCCAGAAGGTAAATGGGATAATTTATATTCTATAGGCATGATAGATTTCATGCGGACATACAAGGGAAAAACTAAATTAGAAACTCGTTATTTTATTAGTAGTCTACCTAACGATGCCGAATTGTTAGCCCAATCTATAC
>NZ_JBAHYJ020000121.1:0-1153 GCF_036697665.2 Scytonema sp. PRP1
ACCGACCGATGTTGAAAAATCGGCGGATGAGGTGTGGTTAGGGGTGAAATGCCAATCGAACCCGGAGCTAGCTGGTTCTCCCCGAAATGTGTTTAGGCGCAGCGGTAACGAATATATCTGGGGGGTAAAGCACTGTTGAGGTGCGGGCTGGGAGACCGGTACCAAATCTCGACAAACTCAGAATACCCAGAGCACACGTTGCCAGTGAGACGGTGGGGGATAAGCTTCATCGTCAAGAGGGAAACAGCCCAGACCACCAGCTAAGGTCCCGAAATCATCGCTAAGTGGCAAAGGAGGTGGGAGTGCACAGACAACCAGGAGGTTTGCCTAGAAGCAGCCACCCTTGAAAGAGTGCGTAATAGCTCACTGGTCAAGCGCTCCTGCGCCGAAAATGAATGGGACTAAGCGATGTACCGAAGCTGTGGACTTAGAAATAAGTGGTAGGGGAGCGTTCCGTAGTAGAGAGAAGCACTAGCGGCAAGCAGGTGTGGACGAAACGGAAGTGAGAATGTCGGCTTGAGTAGCGCAAACATTGGTGAGAATCCAATGCCCCGAAACCCCAAGGGTTCCAGAGCCAGGTTCGTCCACTCTGGGTTAGTCGGGACCTAAGGCGAGGCTGAAAAGCGTAGTCGATGGACACAGGGTCAACAATCCCTGACTATTAAGCCGGAGCATACACAGGACGCATAAAGATAAGCTACACCCTGACTGGATTGGGAGGTGTCTACGGACGCCGGGTAGTGAAAATAGTGCCAAGAAAAGCCGTGTATGTGATGAAAGCTTAGTACCCGTACCCCAAACCGACACAGGTGGGCGGGTAGAGAATACCAAGGGGCGCGAGATAACTCTCTCTAAGGAACTCGGCAAAATGACCCCGTAACTTCGGGAGAAGGGGTACCCGAGCAATCGGGTCGCAGTGAAGAGGCCCAGGCGACTGTTTACCAAAAACACAGGTCTCTGCGAAGTCGCAAGACGACGTATAGGGTCTGACGCCTGCCCGGTGCCGGAAGGTTAAGGAAGTTGGTCAGGGGTTCGCCCTAAAGCTGACGACTGAAGCCCCGGTAAACGGCGGCCGTAACTATAACGGTCCTAAGGTAGCGAAATTCCTTGTCGGGTAAGTTCCGACCTGCACGAATGGCGTAACGATCTGGGC
>NZ_JBAHYJ020000057.1:0-938 GCF_036697665.2 Scytonema sp. PRP1
AGTTAAGTAAAAATAGCGTTTGCGTAGCGGCTCCTATGGAGCGACGCCCAGCAGTGATAGTTGTGTATTTTTCGGCTCTAAACTATCACTAACCATATCAAATCCTGATTTTTACGTTCCAAACAAGTCTGCAAGGATTGCTCTCAAACCTTTGCACAGAAGTGATTACAAATTTTCGGACGGAATCTATTATGAGCCAAGCCACTACGATTCGTGTTCTGATTGCTGACGATCATTTCATTGTCAGACAAGGATTGGCAAGCATCATTAACCACGATCCTGAAATGACGGTGATTGCTCAAGCAGAAGATGGACAACAGGCGATCGAGCGCTTTTGTGAATACCAACCAGATGTCACGCTGATGGATTTGCGAATGCCCCAAGTCGGAGGGGTTGAAGCTATTACTGCGATCTGTGCTGAATTTGAACCTGCCCGAATTATGGTGCTAACAACTTACGATGGCGATGAAAATATCTATCGCGGATTGCAGGCAGGTGCTAAAGGATATATGCTCAAGGATGCTAAACCCAATGAACTTCTAAATGCGATTCGCAGTCTGCATCACGGTCAGCAGTATATTCCATCACACGTGGGGGCAAAACTGGTGCAGCGCCTTAGCAAGCCAGAATTGAGTGAACGAGAGCTAGAGGTGCTCCGTTTAATAACCCAAGGAATGAGCAATTTAGAAATTGGCACCGCTTTGAGTATCGGTGAAAGCACCGTTAAATCTCACGTTAATCGAATTTTAAGTAAATTGGGAGTGAACGATCGCACTCAAGCGGTGATTGTTGCCGTTAAACGAGGGATTGTCAGTTTGTAATACCAATTCTCTATGAAGTTGCACTTAATAAAGCAGAGGTGATGTAATCCCATCCACAAATCGATGCGATCGCTTCGGCAGAAATAGAATCAAGAACCTGTTTTAGCTTATGTCTTA
>NZ_JBAHYJ020000007.1:0-699 GCF_036697665.2 Scytonema sp. PRP1
GGCGGTAGCATTGTGGGAAATAATTGTTTTTCCAGGTAATCTAGGCTAGCGTGAGTCCCGTAGGGAATGTGCGTTACACCTGGAAGCAGAGGACCAAAGTTTGCTCGCTGTACTGTTTTGGAAGCCGTAAGGGACATCGCGCCATAAGTGCGTCCGTGGAATGCTCCCAAAAAGGCAACTATCAGGGAACGCCCGGTGTAATACCGAGCAAGTTTAATTGCTCCTTCGTTAGATTCTGTTCCCGAATTGCTAAAAAATACCCTTGCACCATTGGGAAAGGGGGCGCGGATAGCTAATTTCTCCGCAAGTTCCACCATTGGTTCATAGTAAAAATCAGTCCCCGACATATGCAGCAGCATTGCAGCTTGCTCTTGAATAGCTTGCACAACTTCCGGGTGCGCGTGTCCAGTGGCGGTAACCGCAATTCCTGCAGTCATATCTAAAAATACATTACCGTCCACATCTTCCACCATACACCCTTCACCGCGAGCGACAACTAACGGGTAGTCACGGGTGTAGGAAGGAGAAGTGACAGCACGATCGCGTTCTACAATAGCTTTGGCACGAGGACCGGGTAAGGATGTAACTATGTGAGGCGATCGCGGTAAAGCTATATCAATAGGGATACTTAACATAGTTGTATTAGATTTTTTAAGATTATTTCTGATTAAACGGTGAGAGGCGATCGCTTGCAGTAGC
>NZ_JBAHYJ020000008.1:0-534 GCF_036697665.2 Scytonema sp. PRP1
AATTGAAAGTACCGCGTCCACGTAGTGCTAAAGCCAAACCTGAAGTTCAAGAAGCCTTTAAAAAAAACTTCCAGCAATAATCCAAGTTTTACTACGCTATTTAGCAGACAACCAACAAGTTCGCTACTGGTGCCAAGATGAGAGTCGCTTAGGGCTTAAAACCATTACAGGACGGACAATTACACTCAAAGGGGTTAAACCTGAAGGTATTGTTGGTTGGCAGAGAAAAAACTTTTATTTGTATGGTGTTGTTGAACCAGCAACTGGAGATAGTTTATGATTGGGAATTTTCTCACCTTGATAGTACTTGTTTTCAAGATTTTTTAGACCTTTTCTCAGCAGCATACCCCAAGACCCTGAATTTAATACAAATGGACAATGGCAGTTTTCACAAATCTTTGGACTTAAGATGGCCTGATAATGTTATTCCAATTTTTCAGCCCGCCAATAGTCCAGAGCTTAATCCCATTGAGCGTTTATGGGAACACATTAAGTACGAATTGTCTTGGGAACATTGCACCCATTTAGATCAAT
>NZ_JBAHYJ020000049.1:0-527 GCF_036697665.2 Scytonema sp. PRP1
AGTATTGGGAGAAAGTAAAACAAGTAGACCCGGAAAACCTTGTTTTTATTGATGAAATGGGTGTTTTACTTGGTTTAACTCGAACTCATGGTAGAAGCGATCGCGGGAGTAGGGTATATGATTTTAAACCATATTATCGAGGTGCAAAAGTTAGTGTAATTGGGGGAATTAGCTTGAAGAAAGTTTTAGCGGTCATGACGTTAAACGGCTCAATGGATGGAAATGCATATAAAGTCTTTATCGAACATTTTTTGCTTCCACAATTATGGCCTGGTGCAGTAGTTGTGATGGATAATCTCCCTGCACATCACATTGAAGAAATCCAACCCTTAATTGAATCTGTGGATGCAAGTGTTCTCTACCTGTCTCCTTATTCTCCTGAATTTAACCCCATTGAACATTGGTGGTCACAATTAAAAGCTTTTCTGAAACAATTTTCTCCAAAAAATGCATCGGGAGTCGATGGATTAATAAAAATAGCACTTGAATTAATTAATCCTGAACATCTCAAACATTGGTTTACCAAT
>NZ_JBAHYJ020000086.1:0-143880 GCF_036697665.2 Scytonema sp. PRP1
AAGATATTCGTAAGGCTCAGGAGTATTGGGCAGACTATGAAGAGAGTGAAAATAGCGACCAGTGATAGCTATCAGGACTATCTGATAGAATCTCTCAAAGACTCTGAAGAGGCTGCTGCTTATATTGAGGCAATTCTAGAAGCAGAAAATCCTGAACCTGAATTATTAGCATCAGCGCTAAAAGATGTTATCGATGCACGATTGAGAACAAACAATCTCTCAGATCAGGCAAACTTGAGCTGGGAAAACTTGAGTAGTATCTTATCGCAAAGCAGCGGTGCTGAAATTTACAGCTTGGTGGCGCTACTGGATTCCTTGGGATTCAAGCTAGTAGTTAGTCTCAAGTAGTATATTGTCACAATCAAGACAATGAATCATATTTTAAAGTTAGAAATACCCGAAAATGTTTATGATTCACTGGTAAAAGTAGCAGCACGAATTATCAAGATTTGGCGGTGCAATTAATCTACTAAAATCAATATAGACAAAATATACAAAATAGTCATAATAGAGAAAATGTACAAAATAGTCATAATCAATATTAACTCAGACTATGCAGACCTACACTCTCACAGATGCTCGCAACAAAGACAGTGAGGTTTTTGATAAGGCTGCTATTGAGCCAGTTTTACTGACAAAGCAATCACGACCTAGCCATGTGATTATGTCGGCTGAGAGCTACCAGCAATTGATTGATCGGCTCAGAGAATTAGAGGATATGGTTTTAGGTCAAGCTGCTGAAGTTGCCCTAAGTCAATCAAAAATGGTTGGTACAGAGGCTTTCACTGCTGCACTGGAGCGGTTAGCTAATGGCGAAGCTTGATGGTTTAGCAACCCTTCTCGATTTTCTGAATGGTTTGCAGCCTAAAATAGCTCCTTGCCTTAGTGGATTGCTGCGTTAGCGGGATTGACACCCTACTTTTTTTCACTCTCCTAATTGACGCGAACTAGGTGAATTGCTGTAGGTTGGTTGCGTTCGTCTTTAGCAGCAACGCTAGGTAGTGCTTTGCTAGAGCCTTCTCTTACAGCTACAATTTTATGCTTGAGACCCCGCGATCGCAGATAGTTAGCTACCGCCTGTACTCGTTGTTCACTAATGGTTTGGTCAATGTTAACATCGCCAAACTTAGAAGTATGACCAATCACCCTGACAGCAACAGTTTTCTCGTTGAATTCTGCAATCCTTTCAGCCAGCTTATTCAGCGTTTGCTTACCCTCATCTGTGAGTTCTGAGGAGTTAGTTGCAAATTTGATTTCTCCTTGTACTTGTAAGTTACCGATACCAGGAGCAGTTTTAATCTTGTCAGCATCGACAGTAGAAGCAAAAGTTTTCTCTGTTTTGCTTTCCAGTTTCTGTGTTAGTTCCAGGTTATCAGCACGCACCAAGTCAATCAGCTTTTGCTTATTAGTTGTCGCCTTAGCAATGAATTCAGAGGTATACAAATCCTTGGGGTTTTGGGGAACCTGATTCAGTTTGCCTGTCAGCGTCAGCACCGCTGCTGTAGAGCGAATTCGCTTATCTAGAGTTCCATCTACGAACCACTTTTGGGCTTCAACAGAGGTAAAAAACTCTATACCCTGCAAAACTGCTGCTGCGTCACTTGCAGATAGTTTGCCATCCGCAGCAATTTGTGCCTGCAACTGGTTCGGGGTGCGGACACTGACATCTATGTGGCGGTAGTAAACTCCGAGTAATTCTGAAATCTTCTCTGGTTGAGACTCGATGAGACGGTTGGAAGCAACAACCACATCTACAATTGCTTGCGGTGCATCTTTGCTAGATAATATAACCTTGTACCCTTTCTGCCGCGCTTGGGTGACAAAAGGTTCCCAAATAACGGCTACTGCTATATTTTGATTGGGATCTTGCAATAGCTTCCAAGCATCAGAAGCATCTTGCACTTTAGTTATTTGGAAGTTTGACAGCTTAAACGCCTCAAATTTGCTACTTACAATCAGTTCCAACAGGTACTCGCTGGGTGTCTCACCAGCAAAGGTAATTCCTAACTGCTGTCCCTTTTCTTGTACTTGCAGTACCAACGGAGTCAGATCCATCAGCGACTTCAGATTGGGATACTTTTTAGTATTTAAAACAACTGCATCTGCACCTACAGTGCGGTCAATCAACCCGACAATTTTTCCCTCGGGCTTTTGTTTAAGAAACTGATCTAGAGTCGTTACCAGTAAGTCAGCTTCTCCCTTATTCAAACGCTGAGTTCTTTTAGCCTGATCGAACTCATCTTCATAACGCAGGCTTAAACCAACTTGTTCCACTGCGGTCTGAAACGCTGCACTACGGAAAGTACTGTAACCACTGAAGGTGTCTCCCAAAATGGTAAATAAAACTTTCTCGGATTTATTTTCTATTTGATTTTCTACACCTTTAATCAATTTGGAACTTAGTTGCTCTGTCAACGCAAAAGTAACCCAGGCCAGCAGACCAAACGTTATGCCAACACCCAAAAACCATGCAACCGGATTATCAGATTTACTCATACCCAAAAATCTTGAATATTCAGACAAATTGCAAAAAAAACTTAAAAATTGGAGCCAAAAAAAATAAAAACTTTATTTTATACAAATGATTTGGCTTGGGACAAAGATGCTTCTGTACTTAAGGTAATACCGTAAGAATTTACTTGATAATCTTAGCCAGAACTTACGCCAAAAAATTGATTATGTAGTTTGAGTCCAATCTTCGCTTTCAACTCTTTTTTAAGATGCATGAGTTCGTGTCAATTACAAGTTTTAAGTTAAAAATACATATAGAAAATGAGAAAATAATGAGGATTTTTTAACTCATCCCCCGGCTATGAAACTATCACAACGTTGCAGTTTCATAAAAAGCCGGGGGGAAATCGAAGTCATTAGTCATTAGTTCTTAGTACGTTTTTCATGATTTTTCGTTACTTTTCGTACCTTAGAGGATGTTTTAAAAGTGGTGGCTGAGCTACCCAAAATTTTAGATCCTCCTAAATCCTCCTTAAAAAGGAGGACTTTGAGAAGGGGAGCCAGTGCGCCCTTGGGGGTTCCCCCCGTTGAAGCAACTGGCGTGGGTTATACCATTTCACGTTAATCGCGATACATTGAAATTCTGTAAAGACGCTTTCATTCAGCGCGTCTCTACACTACCGATTTGTATCATCCTTTTCGTAAAATGGTATTACCCGTTTTGGCAAAAAAGTAATAATCTTGACATACTCCCTGCCCTTGTAGGGCAGGGATTCTAGGCTCAAACAGCAATTGCAGGCGCAGCCCGTCTACATCGCCTAACCCAGCGTTTTTGTTGCCCCAACTGCACAAATATTTTTAGCTGCGTTCTCGTCCCTCCCATTCACCAACTCACAGGACGGACAACGCCACTCTCTGACGGACAAATCCAGCTTTTCTAGAACGTGTCCACAACTAGAACAAGTTTTGCTAGACGGATACCATTGATCTATAAATATGACCTGCTTGCCTTTCTTTTTGGCAATCCACTCTAAAATTTGTAGAAATTCCCCAAAAGCTAGGTCTGATATTTTGCGTCCCCAAAGGCGTTGCATTCCTTTAAGGTTCAAGGTTTCAAAGCACAGCACATCGAACCTACTAGTTAGGTCGTGGGCTAACTTCCACTCACCTATCACGTCTAGCATTAGAAATTTCCTCGTACTTGCGTACCAGATTTTTTCTTGCCCGTTCTCGGTTAGCTGACCCTTTCAACTTTTTGGAATGCTGTCTGCTAGCTTTCTTAATGGCGTTGAGAGACTGCTTGAAGAATTGCGGTGATTCAATACTAGAGCCATCAGAGCAAGTGAGAAACGTCTTTAACCCGAAGTCAAATCCCTCTCATTGCACAAGAGTTGGGACATTAACCTTCAACCGCTTAAACATAGCCTCCCGCGCTTGCATAGCAAGGGGATCATCCAGCGATGATAGAGTGATAGGCTGTTGATACTTCAGTCGCAACGCTGTTTGAATCAGCCAGTCAGCGACAAAGGGATTTTTCGGTAACAGAGGACCGTGGGAATAGGTAGCTATGGCATTCTGATAAAATGCTCCTTCTGTCCCATCTTCGCCATTGTTACCCAACCCGTACGCTACACGCCCCAGTGCTTCCACTTTTCCCAGCTTGGTGCGTCCGCCGTGATTTTCAAAACCAATCAAATATGGTTTGCTACCCGTCATCTCTTCCAAGTCCCGCGCCAGACGAGTCGCTGTCACTTCTATGACCAAATTGCCAATACAGCGACGGACATTTTCCCCAGGATGCACGGACACCAAATCTAATATCCCCAAGCCTTCAATCCGCTGTCCAAAAGCTGGTTCATAATAGTGTCCCAACAACTGAGGTGAACCACAGGTAAACACTCCTGGAGTTCCATTTTCAATCTTCTCGCGTATTGCTTCCGCCTTTGCTCCTTGCAAATCGCGCATAACTATTTCTTGCTGACGATCTTGTGCGCCACCACCGACAATCACATCTACCGAACGAATATCAGTCACTGTACCACTTTGATCTAAAGGTAAGACTTTAACATCGTATCCTCGCCACTGACTACGGCGTTCTATACAGATGACATTACCTCTGTCACCGTAAGTACTCATCAGCTTTGGATACAGCCACCCAATTGTTAACTCATACTGTTGATCACTCATATCTCTTAACTCCTAACTTCTCACTTATGATTTTTCTTTAGGGACAGGTAGTCACAGGATTGCCACATTGCTCTTCTGGTGCTAACCATCCTTTCAAGTTTTTGTATTCAACAAACGCCCATTGTCCATTCCCGCCCAAAAGCTTCACCTCAGTCGTTGCAGGAATTTTTCCTAACTTGCGGCTTTGGTTACTAGGGCTAGCATGAACAAAAACGCCGCCCTTGCTACCATAGCCGCGAGTGCTAGTCCCTAACAAGGGAGCATAAACCCATCCTTTTTTACCCGAAAATACAGCTTTTCCTCCTATAGTTTCGGCTTGACTTATTTGTACCCAATCGCCTTGACAAGCGCTAACAGTCGCAATCACACCTTCAGTGTTTGTGGGGATCTTAGCAATGACGGGCTGGTTGGAACCAGGACTAGAACGCACATTCAAACCTTGGGGATCTTTATCAATAATGTATGCATCAAATCGACAAGATACCTGTTTTGCAGGTGTTCTCTGTGCTAATAAGATAGGTTGGGCTTTTGTGAGCGCATAAGAAGTAGGTACTTTTTGAGAAAATTGGCAAGCTGTAAAGCTAGCCAACACCGTAGAGACAAAAGCTATGTGCTTCATGGCACTTTTTCCTCTAATTACAAAATCTTCCGACCAGTCAGGACTTCTCGCACTTCTAGCATGGCTGAATAAGTAGGAAGAATGTGTAATGTTTCATTTTCTGGTGTGTGTTCTAGGGCAGTTGCAATTGCCTGCCGTAAATCTTCTTCGACAATTAAATTAAAATGACTATCAGGAGTTTTTTCGCTGTAGCGTAGACGCAGCGCCATGTCATAGAGGCGATCGCCACTGACAACTAAAGTCCCTCCCCGTTCCACCAATTTCTCTGTATCTACATCCCAAATCCAGGATACATCAGTGCCATCGGGTGTCCGGTCATTCAATACAAGCAGTGTCGTTTTATCATGACTTTGAGTCACGACACGAATTGTTTCATTCGTCCCTACCGGATTTTTTGACAATAAAATTCGTACCCGTTTGCCGTTAATTTCTAAGTCTTCAGCACGACCAAATGCAGCTTGGAAATTGTTAATCGTATCCAGGATAGTTGCTTCATCAACTCCTAACTCGCGAGCAGCAGTAGCGGCTGCCAAAGTATTATATTTGTTGTATAAACCCACAAGAATTTGGGGAAATTCGCTGCTCTCAAGCTTAGGTTCACTTCGACTAAAGCCGCATTTAGGACATTGGAAATCTCCTAAATGAGACAAGTAAACACCTTTGTAATCTAAAGAGTGTCCGCAATTGGGACAAAATATTGAATCAACGGCGTGAGGAATTTCATCTAGATAATTTTCTGGCTCATTTAAGCCAAAGAATAATACCCGTTGGGGTAACTGCTGACCAAGATAAGATAAAGTTGGGTCATCAGCATTAGGAATAACAACTGTTTCTGGTGGAAGCGTAGAAATAATTTTTGTCCAGCGCTTGCTAATTGTGTCAACTTCCCCATACCTATCGAGTTGGTCGCGGAACAGGTTTAAGCACAGAATAATCCGAGGCTGAATCGGTGTCAAAATCCTCGGTAAGATATTTTCATCGACTTCTAAAATAGCGTAATCAACATTCAGCTTGCCTACTAAGTTGGTATTTTCCAACAGTGCAGTCATTAAGCCGTTTTCTAGATTCGCGCCTGTAGAGTTGTGAGCAACGCGATACCCTTTGCGTTCTAGAATCGTGACAAGAAGTAGCGATGTGGTCGTTTTACCATTGGTACCAGCAATCAAAATCACCCCGTTCTTCACTTGCTGAGTTAATAACTGCAACAGTCGGGGTTCAATGCGACGCGCCAGAGAACCTGGTAAAACACTAGCTGCACCCAAGCGCAGCGATCGCACTCCGAAAGTGACGCTTTTTGCGACTGACACAGCAAAAGCCAATCGTATCCTGTCTATCAGTTGAATTTTGTTTCCCACATCAGTACCCTAGTATGCTTGAGTGTTACTACTTTGTAACTCTAAGTTTCAAATTTAATCATGTATTTTCGCGAATCGTTGCCAAAATAGCCAGTCGAGGCGATGACAGATAATAGAGTACAGGTGACATTTTAGTTGACTCATTATTCCTTGTCTCCTTGTCCCCTTATTTCCACCCCAGTTTGCTAAATTCAGCACAAACTTAGAAAAAAATAGACGTGAGAAGGTTCGTTTTGATGAATTGCATAAAGTGGCGCTTTTTACAGAATCTCATTCCAAACTGGCGGCGGTTTTTCTCGATATTCCTGCTGCTTAGTTGCCTGTCATTTGTAGATATGCAATCAGCCTTTGCTGGTATTAATGATGACAGATATGACGGCAATCTTTTTGTGGTTTATGCGGGTAACGGTTCACTGGTTCCTCCCAAAACAACGCTAGCAAAGGCTTTAGCGGAGCATAGACCCACCTTTTTGGCTTTCTATGTAGATGACAGCAGCGATAGTAAGAAATATGCTATTGTCATTTCAACAGTACAAGAATTTTACGGTCGGGCAGCAGAAGTTATACCTGTTAATGTGGATACTATCCCTGCCAAACAAACCTATAGCACCACGGAACCCGGTTATTACTACTCTGGGGCTGTTCCCAAGTTGTCGTGTTCAATCAGTCAGGTGAGGTTGTTTTGAATAAAAAAGGTCAAGTTCCCTATGAGGAAATAGACGACAGGTTTCGAGAAGTGTTTGATTTATTACCTCGTACCGAATCCGTGCAATTGAAGCGGCGATCGTTCAATGAGTTTAGTAGTGAGTTAGCTAAGTAACTAGTGGGGCAGACAAATTTTGTCTGCCCTGTTATTTAGTCTTATTAGATACCACACAGCGATGAATTCTAAAGGATAATTTGTACGAACAATATTTAAAAATTATTGAGAACTGAGGAGATGGGAAGTCAGGAAGAAGTAACTCAATAAATAATGACTATTGACTAATGACTAATGACGAATAGAGTGTCCTCTGATGTCAAAAGTTTACACTACCGAGCAACTAATCCAAATTCTGCGGTCTGAACGCGAAGCTTGCCTTACAGGAAAACGCCTCAAGTTAGCAGTCACTGTCTCTGGCAATCCTCTGATAGACCAGTTTATCAGAACCGATGGACTGCAAAAGTTCACGGCATACCAAGATTTTAAAGCTACCATTCACGAATACCAAAGGGAACATCAAGTTTCAGGTATTGTCTGGCGTGAAGTTACTGTTAAAGGTAAAACTTTGCGCTATCCAGAGGTAGATGCTCAGTTAATTGCTTTATCCAGTGACATAGAAACATTAAAAGCGGCGAAAAATTCCATATTGGAATTTTGGAATGAAGTCACTGTGGGTATGGACTTGTACTTAAGTTTTAGTCATGGTAAAACGTATCAACAAATTATAAAAGCTGATGTAGATAGAATTGCTCACAGAACAGAATGGACAAGTTTATGGAAGTGGGAAAATACGAACTTCTTGGAAATAATATTACATTTAGGATGGGGGAAACCAGATGAGGCCTGTTATAAACGAGGCTTTCCAATCTCAGGCAGTGAGTCGATTCATGCAGTGAATCCAGGTAATCGTCCAATTGGTTGAGTGAAATGCACTCTATCTGTAACATAATTTTCAACTGTGCAGAAAAGTAGCATCAAAGTACCTGAAGTTATTAAGCTCAATTGGATGAAGCCTGATGCGTTATTTAGTTGTCATTGAAAAGGGAGAAACCAGCTACGGCGCTTATGTCCCTGATTTACCAGGTTGGGTGGCTGTAGGTGAAAGCATAGAGGACGTCCAAGCTTTAATTGCCGAAGCAATTGAATTTCATATTGAAGGAATGCAGGAAGACGGATTATCTATTCGCAAACCTACAAGCATCGCTCATGAAGTCGAGGTATTAATGAACAGTGCCTAAGTGTGCGATCGCAAAGCAACGACGGGATTTGCACCCGCATCTCCTGGTGTATACCGAGGAATTCTCCTGTTTGAACTACGTTGCTGTTGGCAGTGAACCGAATCAAACGGTTATCATTCGTGTTGGCAGACACGTGCTTTGCCATTAAGCTACACCGCCAAAAGAAAGAACTTTGGATTGGTTAATAGTAAATAATATATTGATAAATCTGCCTTTTGGTCATCAGCTATTAGTTATAGTTACGATTACTTAGTCCGTCCTACGACCACGCGTAGTATGTCCGTAAGCGCAAAGCGTGCGCGTAGCGCTTATACGAAGTATGCCCGCAGGGCTTAGGAAATAGGGCTTACAAGGCGGGAAACCCAACGCCAGTCCCTACAACCGAGGGAACCTCTCCAACCCTAGAGGAGAACGCGCTCCGGCACTCAGTTATATACTGTACCATTAGGCATTGTCACTCTCCGGAGAATTGCGGCAGTCAGATCAGCTCCTAAGATATTTGCTCCTAAGAGGTTGGCATACCTAAGATCCGCCCTGCTCAAGTCAGTTCCTAAGAGATTAGCATTCCTGAGATTAGCATTCCATAGGTTTGCTCCGCTTAAGTCAGCTCCAATAAGGTTCGCCTCACTCAGATTGGCGTTTCTCAGATTCGCACCACTTAAGTTAATTCCACTCAGATTAAATCCACTAAGGTTATATTCGCTCAGATCAGAGTTTTTCAGATTCACTCCTGTCAAGTCAGTTCCAGTTAAGTCAGCATCTAGTAAGTTTGCCTGAATGAGATTAGCTTTGCTGAGTTTTGACCCGTTGAGTTTTGCTCTGTACAAGTTTGCTCCACTCAAGTTGGCTGCTGTGAGATTAGCACCCTTGAGATTTGCGCCGTGTAAATCTGCTCGGCTCAAGTTCAACTGGCTAAGGTTGAGCCCACTCAGGTTTGCTCTATCGAGATTAGACCCTTTGAGGTTGACACCAGTTAAATCAGCTTCGCTAAAGTCTACTTGTTGCAGGTTGGCTTTGATTAAGTGAGATTTGCTGAGGTTCGCTTTCCTAAAGTTGACTCTACTAAGGTTGGCTTTGCAAAAATTCACCTTTTGCAACTGAGTTTCACTGAAATCAAATTCACTCAAGTCAGTCCTGCTGAGGTTCACTCCATCAAGGTTCGCTCCTTGCAGAACAACTCCAGTCAAGATAGCGCCATTGAGATTTGCGCCAGATAAATTTGCACCACTTAAGTTGGCATGAGTGAGATTTGCTTTGTAAAGTTTAGCCTGACTCAGATCCACTCCTCTCAAGTCTGCCCAACTGAGATTCACCTCTCTGAAGTTCACTTTTGTGAGGTTTGCGCCGCTCAGGTTTACCTTGCTTAGGTTGAGATATATCCTCTCAGGATATACACTCCTCGTCCTAAACTCATTCCAAGTCGCTACACCTTGAGCCAGTATGGAAAGGAGTTCAGACTGAGAAACAAAATTCGGTTTTTCTGACATTGCGTTCTATGAAGGGGAGCGGGCAAGGGAAAATAGGGAATTGCTAACAGCTTAAAAGCCTTACGGTTTCTCCAAAGGGAAATGCTTCTAAGTCCAACCCACCGGGAGTCACTACCCACAAAACAGGAAAAGCAGGACGTTGTTGGGGAAAAGTCCCGTATCCATCCGTGAGGTAAACACAGACACCACTGCTATGCCAGTCAGCTTGCTCGCTAACTGTTTCAAAAAAGGGGACAAAAGATGTCCCGCCACCGCCGATTGGTTTCGGGAGTTGGCTGTTTATTGCCAGGTTGTAGGGTCCGTAGACATCTGCTGCTGCATAATAAAGTTGGCATTTTAAGTGCGGGTAAGCATCGATAATTCCTGTAACTTCGCTAAGGAAAAGTCGTAGCTCATGGTCGCCTACAGAACCACTTGTATCTACAGCCACGAATACCTGCACCGTTTCACCTTCAAGCGCTTCTAGGTAAAGCCGTTGACCAATAAAGCGGCGGTCAAAGCCTGTGAAATCTGTTGGTGTTTGCACTAAGTAACGCCATAGGTAGGAACGCCAGTTGAGCTGCGTTTGGTTTAACGCTCCCAGTTCTCGTTGCCATCCTGCTGGTATGCTACCCTGACTGTTGCTAGACCGCGCTACGGCGATCGCCTGTTGCATGGCGTTACGCCAGTAAGCTTCCAAAGCTGCTTGTTTTGCCTGGTCTAGAATACCACCACATTCATTAGATGCAGAAGTTCCATACAATGGCTCATATAATAAGTCTGTTTCACACTTCAGACAACGCCTATTCTGTTTCAGCAGTAATTCATAAATCTCCTCGACGCTCAAATTTTCTAGCTTTGGGTCACGTAAAGCACCCGCAGGTAGTTCAAAACCATGTTGTTGAGCAATCATTCCATTGACAACAATATCTGCGGCAATGTTCCACTGCATTTGTTCCCTAGCACCACGACGGAGGATATGAAGCAGAGCAGCGTGTAAGACTTCGTGTAACAATAAACCATCGACTTGGGATGATGGAAGAGATGCCACAAAATCGGGATTGATAAATATGTCCTCTCCATCGGTAGCTGCAGTAGCAATTTTTTCAGTCGAAATGACGCGAGCAAACAGCGCCAAAGTTGCCAAAAAAGGTGACTTCATTCGCACCCGCAGCATAGAGGCACTAATAATCTTATTTGTTTCTGTTGCTAATTTCATCTTTCTATCCCTAATTTTAAGAGCTTTTTCTCACTCTTGACGGAATTCCTCCAACAATTGGGGAAAATATTTCAACTCATCTATAGCTGTTCTATCTCAAACGTAGACGCGCTCTTCAGCGTACAGGACGCCAAGGGATGAAAGAAAAAGCGAAAAGTATAATCTTACAACTCCTTAACGGATTGCTATATTGATTGTGATGCTGAATAAAATTTTGTAGCAGATTTAGCGCCCACTTTGTACTATGTATGCATAAAATCCTTGATTATGTAGAAATACGAGCAGAAAATTCAGTAACTCTTTTCGAGTCATTGCTGCAAAATTTTGTTTTGTCATCATACTCTCCAAGAATCATAACAATTTATCAAGATGACTTTCTTGTTTTTAGGCAAGAAAAATACTTGCCTAGTTTTTTCATGTACAACTAATGATATAAATTAAAAATTCCATTTTTATTACTCAGTAACTGAAAATGAAACAAGTTAATTGCTGCGGTGTGGAATCAGTAGTTAAATCTGTGAACGGTGAACAGTCAGCAAGGACGTATCGTGGGGAACTTAAACGAGCGTCATGAAACTGATAACTGATAACTGATAACTGATAACTGATAACTGATAACTGTTAATTATCAAGAGACAGTTTTTAGACTGGCACAAATCTACTCAAACAAGATATTCTACCTGCTATTAACAGCATTCTAAATTCTACAAACCCATTAACTCTTGAAAATCCTTAATAAACTTTTGAAGATTCTGGTCTTTTTGTACCAATTGTGCCAAAGCACCGATTTGTTTTTTACTTCGCATAGTGCGAAACAAGTCTGTAGCAAATAACTGTACCCATTCCATTGCTGCTACTTGAGAAATCCAAGTAAAGGCATTGTAAGCTTGGTTAGCATCTGCCGCTCGTATTGCTAAACCAATAGTTGTGGCATAGCGCGCAGAAGGTTCAGACGGAAATTTGATGGCATCACCTCTGCCTGTAAAAATTTGAGTTAAATTAGGCAGGTTGTCATAAAGTTTGATGTAAGCATTAAACTCAGCAGCTGTTGCTATTCCCACAGCAGGAGCAATATCTAGTCCAACTGTATGCAGCTGACTTGCCATCTCCCACGAGCGAGGAGAGGGCCAAGCAGGCTGCTGCGGATCAAGTTTGTGTAGTAGGGTAGTACGGAAAGAAAGAAAAGCAATGACTTGCTCGTGAATTTTCGCGGAAAGAGCGTAAGATTTGAAACTTTGAAAGTCCGGCTCAACATGCAAATGTAAAAAGCGATTCGCAAGTGGAGAAGGCATATCAAATACAGCCGCTCGGTCTTCTTTACGGTTGCCTGCTGCCCAAACGAACCAACCTTCTGGTAGGGTGTAAGATCCAACGCGGCGGTCAAGAATCAGCTGTTGAGCTACACCCTGCATTGCTGGAGGAGCCATATTTAGTTCATCTAAAAACAAAATCCCTCTGCCAGAACAAGGCAGAAATTCCGGTGGATACCACTTAGACACACCGTCCTCAGGCACTGGCAAACCCCTTAAGTCAGTGGGAGCCAGTTGGGAGAGACGCACGTCTATGAAGTCAATTTGATGTTTGCGAGCCAGTTGCGCGACGATGCTGGATTTACCAATACCAGGAGGTCCCCAAATCATTGTGCTGAGAAGCAGGTTCTGGCTCAACAGATTGTTAAGGTAGGCTTTGAGGTCTGCTGGTGTCATGGGATTTTGAATTTTGGATGAATGAAACCAAGCTGGCAGGACTTTTGACCCTACCAAGGTGTGATTTGACACTTAAATCATTAGAAATTTTTCTCCTAATTTCAACAATACTTTTGTCAGGTATTGGGGTTAGCCGTGACATTACACATGGTAATATCATCGCTGCTACTTACAAGAACTTGGCAGCAGTTCTGGAGGAGCGCTTGATTGCTGGCAACGGATTGAGCTAAGTCTATGCTATGTGCAGCAAGTTCTTACAGGCGAATTCCAGAATTCTTTTGTTCCACTGCCTCTTATTCAACGATAAGAATATGGCTGAGGCTGAGTGGTGATAGTTGACTCTTGGTAATGCTGTTTAACTCAAGTTAAACAGCTTTTTTTGCATATAACGCACCCATTACAAATTTAACATAGTCATTCTATTTGACTATGCTAAACTCAACTATTCATAATGTAAGTATAAAGACACAAACCAGTTTTATAGAGAAATTGGATTTTTAGAGTTTAAACTTGACACGAAATCTATTCAAAGCCTGTGCTCTTCAGAATGACCGCCCTTGCACGCCCGGGCTTTTGACTCTAAGTAAATAGCTCAAGTCCATCAAAATAGACTGATTTATTCGTGTATTAAAGCGTTTATTCCTCTTTAAAGGACTTGAGCTATTTGCTATTGATTGAAATCACTGGCAATCAGGGACAACAAATGATAATCATGCCAGATATAGCAATCTTATTTGATTTGTGAGAATTGAAAGCCACAGAACCCCGACTTCGTAAAAGTTGTCGGGGTTCTTGTTTCTCACGTAAGCGCAGAGCGTGCTGCAGTGCCTCCCCGTAGCGTGCTCGTAGAGCTTATGATTTATGATTGCTATATCAGTTGACTACATCTCACCGTTAAACTGCTGTTGATGGTTGCATTTGACACAGTAACAAAGCAAACCATTGATTTGAATCAGTCCACACTCTTTGTGGTACTAAACCCTTTGCTTTTAACTCCTGTTGGATAACATTCAAGTCAAATTTGCGCGAAATTTCAGTGAGGATAGTTTCGCCCGCTTCAAAATGAACAGTCAGGTTCAGGGCATGTAATTGAACGGTTTGCCGGAGCAAACTCCTAAGATGCATCTCAATTTGGTTTTCCGTTTCGTTGTAAAACGCCCAATGTTCAAATTGTGTGGTGTCAAAATTGCCCTCAAACAGCTGATTTAAATGCTGCAACATATTGAGATTAAACGCCGCAGTCACTCCTTGGCTGTCATTATAGGCAGCTGACAACAAATGTTTTGGCTTTTGCAAGTCTACCCCCAATAAGAAAAACTCCCCCACTTGCAGGGCATCTGTAATTTGAGAGAAAAATACATCACACTCTTGCGGATTCAAATTACCCAAACTACTTCCGATAAAACAAATCATCCTAGTAGGTAATGAAGTAGGTTCAAGTTGTGCCAGTGCCATTTCGTAAGTTCCCGCCAGAGCTTGAACTTGTAATGTAGGATAATCTCCCAGGAGCGCAAGAGCGCTGCTTTCCAACATTCCTGCACTGACATCAATTGGTACATAGTGCAGAAAGTAGCCAAATTGATGATACGCATCTAGTAAAATGCGCGTTTTGGTAGAACTCCCGCTGCCAAGTTCCACGAGTTCGCAAGAACCTGTGATTTGAGCAATTTCCGGGGCGTACTGTTGCAAAATTGACGTTTCCGTTCGCGTCAAGTAATATTCTGGTAACTCACAGATTTGCTCAAATAGCTCAGAACCCAGGTTGTCGTAGAAGTAACGCGGGGGTAACGACTTGGGTTTTTGAGTTAATCCCTTAACGACATCACTTCCAGCACTAGGAGAAACAACTTTAGTTGGTTCCAACAAACGCTTAATTTTTAAGCGCGTTTCCACGGTATTTTGAGAACTTACCTTGTTGCTGGCAGCTTTAGATATTGACATTCAACCTCCGTTTGCTTGGTGTGATCGGTTGCTTTTGGGTGCAAACCTCCAACCTGAGCCAGTGAAACACACAGCCATACCCGATAACATCACGCCTGAGCAAGATTAATTAGGCGTAACTGTTATCTTTTGGGATTTTTGCATAAAATTGACAGGGATTGGGTTTGTAGTAGCACTTAAGCCCTACTACAAACTATTGCCTAATCAGCAGCACAGCGAAAACCTGCTAAAATTTGGCGCACGCAGGGATGATACCAGTTGCGAAAACTACAACGCAGCGTCCAAGGACGAGTTGCCCAACTACCACCTTTTAAAACACGGTGCTGTTGGTCAAAATAAACTTGCGAGTACCCTACGTAAGGATAACTTTGGAAACCTGGGTAGCCATCAAACCAGGAACTCGTCCACTCCCAGATATTTCCCAAAGCATCATACAAACCATAGGGGCTTTGCCCAATAGAAAAGGCATCTACAGGCGTTGTTTTTCTTATGAAATTATCATGGTTACAATGCTTGAGCGTTGGTTCTTCATTTCCCCAAGGATAAATACGACGACAATGAGCTTGTGCATCCCAACTCGCTGCTTTTTCCCATTCGGCTTCTGTGGGTAACCGCTTACCTACAAACCGTGAGTAGGCTTCTGCTTCGTACCAACTAACACCACAGACTGGATGATTATTCGACATGGGATTTTCGCACCAGTAGAGCGGTTGTGTGACTTGCTCAGTTTGCAACCATTCCCAGCCAGCTTTAGACCACCAACCAGGATTTTGATAGCCTCCCGCTGTCATAAATACTTGATATTGCGCACAAGTAACAGGGTAGCGGTCAATCGAGTAAGTCTCTAAATAGACTCTGTGCAGCGGTTGTTCGTTATCCAAAGCATCAACTGAATCATCACCCATCTCAAATTCGCCTGCTGGAATTTGAATCATCTCGCTCAGATCATGGGGAGAGTGAGGGAATGAGGGAAGTTTCCCTCCGTGTCTGACTCTCTCCCTCTGTTGCTCCTCTTTTTCCTTGTCCTTTTCTCCTCTCTCCTGCTTACTCAATTCCAAAACAAAAGAAATAATCTCGCTGTGTTGACTTTCGTGCTGAAGTATAAAGCGCCAAAGAGGCTCTTGTTGCTCTACATCCGCTACTTCCAAGTAATGCCAAACTTTTTCTCTGACTGTGTCTAGGTAATAACGAATTTCCTCTAGATTTGGCAATTTGACGCGCTCTTTTTTGGGTAAACCATCTGCTGCAAAGAGCTTGCGGTATCGCGGGAACAAACACGGTAAACCTGCACTGCGTTCTAGCAACCATAAAGACTCGGTGTAAGCAATATGCCCCAAATGCCATCCAATGGGGCTAAAGTCGGCATGAGGTTGACAGCAAAAAGTAGCTTCGTCAATCCCGTCAAATAACGCCAGAGTTTTGGCACGACATTGGGAAAAAGCACGAAAAAATGTTTCTTTTAAACTAGATTTGTGCAATTTGGATATCACAGTCTTCTCCAATACTGATGATGCTATTTTCAGAGCAAGGAATCCAATTTCCAGTAGAGAGCGGTTCCGATGCAATGATTACGGACTTGGGGAAAGTGGGATGATCAACTGTCCAGTACAGAGAGGGAGCAGGTGATTTTGTGCTAAAACGAGAAGCAATAAGGCGATGTCCATCACTGATGATTACATTAGCGAAGACATGGGTTTGATAACTTTGTGCTAATTCTTGAAGCTTAAGCAACGTTATTTGTAAAACCTGCTCTAAACTTTTATCAGGGTTAGCTTGCCACTGGCTTAGCAGCAAAGCAAAAATATGTTCTGAATCTGTCGTTCCCTTTATCCACTGGTAAATTTCATCGCTTAACTGGCTGCGTATTGGTCTGTATAGTGTCTGTCGAAACTTATCGATTCTACCATTATGAGTAAATAGTAGACGTTGGTACTCAAAAGGCTGACAATTACTAAAATCGAGTGCTTGACCTGCTGTTGCACTACGAACATAAGCGAGCATACACCTTGACTCAATGTAGCGGCTGAGGCTTGGCAGGTTAATGTCATTCCAAATAGGTAGTGTACTTTTGTAGGTAAATGGTTCGATATCCTTTTGAAGATGATACCAACCAACACCGAAGCCATCAGCATTCACCACTCCAGAGAGCATTTCGCGGGGTTGATAGCTTTGAACGACAAGCGAGTGTTCAGGCTTGTACAGGAGAGGCTCTAGAGAAACAGGTGAACCAAGGTAAGCAAGTAATCGGCACATAAAGGTTTTTGCGCTCCATGCTGTAGAGATTAAGCTTTGAAGATGAGAATTTTCTGAATAGGAGATGAATTTCTGCTATGGTAGTGGATTACCTCCTTATAGTGCAAAAATTCTACCTATCAATACTTTACATATATAGCAGCCCTAAATCATAAGCCCTATGCCTGCGGCACGCCTGCGGCGAACGGGTACGCTACGCGAATGTAAAATTCTTTCTTCTTTATTTACTTCGCGTTCTTTGCGCCTTTGCGGTTCGTTAAAAAGTAATTTTCACAAATCTGCGGAGGATTGCTATAGTTAAATGATTTTAGCGTCATACCTTTGTGTAGTTGTGGAAGAGGAAGTGGGTGACCAATTCAAAATTCGCAACGAGGAGAAATTTAAAATGAAAAACAGCAATTATGACAAGTATCTTGAGTGCAAAATATATGCAAATTGCAAATAAAATCTGGGAAAGTTAGTAGTTAGTAGTACTGTTTGACAACTCACTAATAACTCATAAGTTTTAATTTGAAAATTGCTAAATCTATCAATAAAATTATTCTTTAGAATAGAATATTTGGATTCTATAGCAATCCTCCGCAGATTTGTGAGAATTGAAAACCACAAATCCCCGACTTCGTAAAAGTTCTCGGGGATCTTGTTTCTCATGTTCAAAGTAGCGTGCGCGTAGGGCTTATGATTTAGGATTCTATAAGAGTACGTCTAAGAAAATTCATGAATTAATTTGAAACCCCGACTGAGCGCCGAAGGCAAGTCGGGGTAATTCACACATAACTCATTCGCCACCTAACGCCAACAATTGCAGTGCTGCAAATTTTTCAGAGTTCTTCTCTAGTTTGTGCCGCCACTGGCTCTGGTAAATAAAGCCGTTCTTCGCTAGCATCGTATTCAAACAGCTCTGCGTAGCGTCCCCAATCAACTGCTGTAGCAAATTGTCGCTCAGCTTCTGCGTGCGGAAAATGTTCATCTAGTAAATCTAGAAAGAAATCTGCTCGCATTGACCCATTTTGTTTTTCTCGCAGTGTCTGTAGTATACTGACCAACATAGGCACACGTTGCAGTACTTGCTGCCGGAACAGGTCTTTACTTCGCAAAATAGTTGTGGTGGCAAAGTCGCGCCCAATTTCGGTAAGCTTAACATCCCCTTGTGTGACTTCTGCAAAGCCAAGCATCACAGCACCATCAAGAATTGGCAGGAGATCATCCACTTCTAGCTGAATTCGTTCTGCCAAGCGGGGAATATCTTCCTTGCCTTCTGGTTTCTCCACAATCAGTTCTAGTAGACCACTTATACCACCAACTCGTACATGCGGCAGCGACTGAGCATAAGGCGATTTGGATGCTTGTACGGGTGTGGGGGCTGCCACAGCGACTTCTCCGGTGACTTCGGCTTCTGGGTTGGTCATGACTGTGTAGATATAGTCTACCAACGCTTTGAAGCGGGCGTTCGTGCGATCGTGGGGGCGTGGCAAATCAATGACAAGTTCACCACGAATGCGCCCCGGATTCGATCCCAGAATAATCACTCGATCTGCAAGAAATACGGCTTCCTCAATGTTATGGGTGACAATCAAAATACTTTTGGACGGAAAGGTTCCAGCATTCCACAAGTCGTCGATTTCACCCCGTAGGTTCTCAGATGTCAGAACATCCAGCGCACTGAATGGCTCATCCATAAACAGCACTTGCGGTTCCAGAACAAATGCCCGTGCAAAGCCAACCCGTTGCCTCATACCACCGGATAACTCTTTGGGATAGGCACTTTCAAAACCATCCAAGCCCACCAAGTCAATTGCCTTGAGTGCCCGTTGTCGTCGCTGCTCCCGCCTCACGCCTTGCGCGTCCAGCCCTAGTTCAACGTTTTCCTGTACCGTCAGCCAAGGTAGCAGTGCAAAGCTCTGAAAGACCATTGCAACATCTTGATTAGCTCCTTGCAGACGTTTCCCATTGCTAATGACGCGCCCTTCACTTGGTGGAATCAAGCCTGCCATAATCCGCAATAAGGTGCTTTTCCCACTACCACTACGTCCCAGCAACGCTACAACTTCACCTGCACGAACCGTTACATTGATGTTGCGCAGAACTCTAAACTCTCCTTTGCCTTCTGGCAGTGGGAAACTTTTATTAACCTGTTCGACGGCAATCAGTACTTCATTAGTTACCCGCGTAGTTGTTGTCATGCTTGCTGCTTTCCTTATAGATGATATTTTTTTTCTGCAAGTTGATACAGTTGTCGCCACAACACTCGGTTTAGCCCAACCACATACAGACTCATCATTCCAATCCCCAAGGTGATGCGTGGCCAGTCGCCTACTTCAGTTGCCTTAGCAATGTAGGCTCCCAAACCACTTGCAGTGAGGGTAGTCTGCCCCCAAGCAACAACCTCAGCAATTATGCTGGCGTTCCACGCTCCACCACTAGCAGTAATGCCGCCTGTGACCCAAGCAGAGAAAATACCAGGGATAATTAACTTGCGCCACAACCGCCAACCACGCAGACCAATATCTGCTGCCATCTCGCGCAGATCAGTTGGAATGCTCATTGCTCCAGAAATCGAGTTAAACAGGATGTACCATTGGGCACCAAGAGACATCAAGAAGATGCTACCCCAATTGATGCTGATGTGGGAACGAATGAAGAAGAGAGTCGCGAAGGGAAAAATGAAATTTGCTGGAAACGATGCTAAGAATTGCACTACGGGTTGCAACAGGCGTGATAGTCGCGGATTGAACCCGATCGCCACACCAATCGGTGTCCAAATCAGCGTTGCCACCACCAGCAGCACGACTACGCGTCCCAAGGTGAATAACCCTAGCACAAAAGTTCTGAATACTTCACCTAGTCCTACCGTTGTAAAAATAAAGTGTAATCCAGCAACTACCAGTGCGCCAATCAGGAACAACAACCCGAAATTGTAAAGGCGATCGCCTACTACTTGCTGATTCTTATCCACAGGAAGCGGCGAACGCTGTGGGGTTAGTGAAGACAGAACACTGTTGATAGTTTCTCCTACTGGAGTCAGCGCCCGCCCAATTAAACGGGGAAGTCGAGCTGCTTTGAACAAATTAAACAGCCAGGAATTCGGAGCCTCTGCTGCCGAACTCTGTTCTAGGCGGAACTTATCCGACCAAGCAATTAGCGGTCGCCAGAACAGTTGATCTACCAGCAAAATCACTACAGCGATGGTCAGGAATGCCCAACCCAATGCAGGCAAGTTCTCAGAGGCGATCGCTCCTGCCACGTAAGAGCCAAGCCCTGGTAATGTGTACTTTTGGTTCAGCACACTAATAGCTTCACTGGCAGCAACAAAGAACCACCCGCCCCCAAAACTCATCATTGCGTTCCAAATTAGCCCAATCATTGCTGTCGGCACTTCCAGCTTTGTGAACCGCTGCCAGAGTGAAAGCTGATAGAGCCTTGCTGCCTCATCGAGTTCGTTTGGCACCATTCTCAGCGACTGGTAAAACGAAAATGTCATGTTCCAAACTTGACTGGTGAAAATAGCAAAAATCGACGCTGCTTCTAATCCCAGTAGACTCCCAGGAAACAAGGCAATGAACCCTGTCACCGTAATGGACAAAAAACCCAGAACCGGAACTGATTGTAAGATATCGAGGAGTGGAACTAAAACTCGTTCTGCACGGCGGCTTTTAGCAGCAACGTAGCCATAGATTAAAGTAAACACCGTGGACCAAAATAGCGCGATAAACATCCGCAGAGTTGAACGCGCAGCATAGTACGGCAGATGACGCGGGTTTAAGCTAACATCAGGCACGACATCGGGCGGCACAAAACTGACGAGAGTTCCCGCACCCACACGCGCAATCAACCCTATTAACACCAATGTGCCAAGAATCAGAGCAATATCAGGTAGACCGAAAGGGAACCGTCGCAGTGCTTCTGGGGATGGGAAGGTTCGCTTGAGCATAGATTATTCAAGTTTTCCCCAAATGGTAGACAGTCTCATTTTAAACATCAAAGTTATAAATTCTGTCTACTTTCTTATCCTCATAACCAAGCTATTTTGACAAGGGGGACTTGGGAGACTTGGAGGACAGGGTTAACATAGCCGCTCTTTGTGTTGAGTGCAATACATCAAGAAATAATAACCACAGATGGACAATAAATAAAAGTTTTTCCTCTGTCTTCCCCCCTCTTGAGGGGGGTGGACACAGATAAATAATTACTTCATTCAAACGAGAAGCGCTATATCAAGTCAGGTTGATTACTTATAATTCTTGCTTTACCTCACCCCAACCCCTTCGCTTAATTCAAAGTTCAAAACGTATCGCAATTTGCAACCTTGCTTTGCCACATGAGTTTTGATTAATTTGTATATCATCCAAATCCTGTAGAGACGTTGCCCTTCGGGTATGCCTTCGGCACGCCAGAAGGCGAACGCCAGTCGCCTGCTGTCGGGAAACCCTACCAAGAGCGCTGGACTCACATGCAACGTCTCTACAACCCAACTCCTAAATTCTGATTCCTGACTCCTGAGTTCTGCTATAGTCCCCTAACTTGACTGATTAAGATGAACTGATAACTCAGCGCTTACTGCTGTCAATTTCTCTCGTAGTTCTGTCCAGTGAACGCCCGCGAGACTAGGTAAGATAACGTGAGCGGCTCCCACTCGTTCCGCCGGACCAAGTCCTACAGCCCACATGTGAGCCGCAAGCGCCGCCTCAATACCTGATGCTGCATCTTCGACAACGACACATTGCTCAGGTTGAAGTCCTAACTGTTCGGCTGCGTAGAGAAATAAGTCGGGTGCAGGCTTGGATTGCGTCACGCTATAACCGTCAGCAATCACATCAAAATAATCAGCAATTCCCAGTTTCTCTATCACTGTACGAGCATTTTTGCTCGCAGAGCCAAGCGCTATCTTGATACCAGCTTGCTTTAACTCATCTAACAACGCAATTGCCCCAGGTAATAAATCCTTTGGTGTGACTGTTTGGATAAAATCCACATAGTAGCGGTTCTTGCGCTCCATCATCTCCTGGATCTGCGGTTCTGAGTATTGGTTTTTACCAATTATTTTCAGCACAGAGCCGCGACGAGATACACCCCGCAGCGCTTCGTTTGCTTCGCGACTAAAGGGTAATCCCTCTTCATCTGCCAGCTTCTGCCAGCCTAAGTAGTGATATTCTGCGGTATCTGTTATCACACCATCTAAATCGAAGATAACTCCCCGAATATCCAGAGGCGTTAGGTGATCTTGCCCAGGACGTAGGTCAAACTCGTGCCACTCGCCGCGCCAATGCAGCTTGAACTGCAAACGTTTCCAGCCAGGAGGCAGTTGTGGCGTTGCTACGGGTCCACTTTCTGCAAGTTGGACACCACCAAAGCCCAGAACCACGGCTTGCCAAACACCACCAGCACTAGCCCCGTGAATTCCGTCGTCAGCGTTGCCACGAACATCTTCTATATCTACCAATGCGGCTTGCATAAACCGTTCGTAAGCCTCTTTTGATTTGCCCAAATCTGAGGCTAAGATGGCGTGAATCGCTGGTCCCAATGACGAACCATAAGTAATGTCCGTACGCGGTGCGTAGTAGTCCCAGTTTGTCTGTAGTATTTCTTGGGTGTAGGGAAATTCCTGCGATTGCCGCATCAAATACAGAAGCATCAACACATCTGGCTGTTTGAGAACTTGGCGCTTGTTTCCTGCCTCAATGCCTAGAATGGCTTGCATTGAGCGGGTGCGTGGTTCATAGTCAGCCAAGTTGATATCTTCTAACTTGAAAAATCCCTCGAACTGCTCGATCAGCCCTGTAGATGAATCGTAGGAAATCCATATATTGGTGATGATGTCTTGCCAACGGGAAAGCCGTCCTGAAGTGAGTTGCAGTTTCTGCTGTAATGTGCTGAGGCGGTCGGGGTAGGTGTTATGCAGCCAGTCATACACGGCGATCGCTTTCTCTAAGTGCCATTGCACCATGCGATTCGTAAACACGCTGTTGTCTGCGAGTTCGTGGTACTCATCTGCTCCAATCACCCCACGAATTTCATACCGTTCGTCCTTGGTGTCATACTCAACGCGACTCCCCCAGAACACAGCGGTATCGAGAATAATTTCCGCGCCGCAGTCTCGCATCCACTCGTCGTCGCCCGTAGCTTGCCAATAGTTCCAAACCGCGTAAGTGATATCAGCGCTAATGTGGATTTCGCGATCGCGGCACCAAATCCTAATGTCTTCTCCGTAAAAATCATTAGGGGGCAACCAGCGCGGTGTCACTTCATCACCAGTATCGGCGCTTTCCCAAGCATACATTGCCCCTTTGTACCCGTAGTGAGATGCCTTGCGTCTCGCTCCATTTAACGTATGGTAGCGGTAAGAGAGCAAGTTGCGAGCGAGTTTTGGTTGAGTGTAAGTGAAAAAGGGCAGAATAAAAATCTCTGTATCCCAGAACACATGACCTCTATAGCCAAAACCCGAAAGTGTTTTCGCAGGGATACTGACTTTGTCATCATACAGTGGGGCACTGATTAGCAATTGAAAGATACTGTACCGGACGGCAAGTTGAGCTTTCGTATCCCCTTCAATCAAGATGTCGCTTTTGTGCCAAGCTTGATCCCATGCTTGTACATGAGCATCTATCAGCACCGGATATTCAGGCAGTTGAGCAAGTTTTTCACAAGCTGTTTGAACTGGATTGTTCACATCTCGCGATGTAAAAACTGTCACCAGCTTATCCAGCGTTATGGTTTGTCCTGACGAAGCCAGGAATGTGGTCGTCAAAGTAGGATAGCCTGGTGGACTAGTGACTTGTATTGGGGCATCAGTTCCGGATACTGTCATTCCCACAGCCATCCCCAAGGCGATGCGGGTGTTACGAGTCTGGAGGTGCAGCCATGTTCCTTGGTCGAACTTGCCCTGATCGATCAATTCCCAGTGGTTGAAACCTTGATTTTCTGGATATCCGTTGATGCTCGCTTGAACTTCAATGAAACCGTCAAAATCTACTGGCGTTAGTTGACAGCGCAGCCCCAACACATGCTCATCCGCCCGACTGGCAAAGCGTTCAAAGTAGAGGTCTATTGTTTTCCTGTTTGGGCTTCGCCAACGTACCTTACGGCTGAGAATACCTCGATGTAGGTCAAGCTGCCGCTCATAGCTCAATATTTCACCGCGTTCCATCCGGAAGCGTTCCCCATCAACTATGATAACCAGCGGTAGCCAGTCAGGACAGTTAGCAAGTTCGGTGTATACAAGAGGAACATTATCATAGACCCCATGAATCAAGGTTGCTGGTAAGTCATTACGAAAACCTTCCTCAAAACCACCCCGTGTTCCCAAGTAACCGTTGCCAATTGTGAAAACGGTTTCTCTGTGGTGAATCTTGTTGGGGTTAAGCTGGGTTTCAATGAGTGTCCAATCTGTATAAATGAAGTGGTGGGAATAATCTTTTTTATCCATAACAAACCAGGGTTTTTGAGATGAAAGCGTTACCTTTGCATGTGTTGTTCTAAGATTTTTTCAGCCCTAGGTTTGTAGAGCAAATGGAATAAACTTTCCAGATAACGAGATCTGGCTTCGCCGCTTTCTTGATTGACAAAGTTCCAAAAGCTATAGATTTTCGCTAACAATAACAACTGCTTGCTGTGTAACTGCCAGTTATATTTGTTACGGATGTGCTGAATTGCCCACTCTGATATTTTATCCCAGTGTTCTAAATAAGCATTGCACTGGTCAACAAAGTTCAATATCTTCTTGGCTGTTCCTTCTAAATCTGTTGGATTAAGATGAAAACCATTTTCTCCATCTTCGATAATTTCTAAGGAACCGCCAAATTGAGTGGCGAAAGTTGGCAACCCGGAACTCATAGCTTCGAGAATAGTGCGTCCGAAGGCTTCAAACCTGGCAAAATGGACGAATATTCCCGCAAAATCCGCAATAACACGGTATGCTTCTCCAAGGTCAGTTATGGGGAGGTGTATTCCTACCCAACGGATGTGACCATGAAGATTATACTCATTGATGATCTTGTGGAGTCTTTCGATTTCTCCTGCTTCTTCTGAATTTACCGCTTCGTGCGGATGCAGCTTATCAGTGAGAATAATTAAGTTGCAACGCTCTTGCAATTGTTGACTTTTGCCAAAGCATTCCGCCAAACCTGCAAGGTTATCAAGAGGAGTCATAGCACCAACCGCGAATATGGGTCGCTTGCTTTGATTCTCTAGCTGTCCTAGAATTTGGGGGTCTTCGCTGGTAAAGAGTAGGTCTTGGACTCTTCTGCTAACAGTAATGTCTCGGTCTTGTATCTGGTTATAAGAGAAGAAAATCTTTTCATTCACCCCTGGCGCTACTGTATTGAACTTAGGACTAAATAGGTCAATCCCATCGACCACATGATACAGCTCGGGCATAGTAAAACATTTGTAAGACTCATACTGACCCACTGTATCCGGTGTCCCTACAATTTCCTGGTAGGTCGATGTGATGATGAAGTCCGCAGCGTTCATGCCGATGATGTCGGCAGTGTATTGTGCTGAAAAATGGTATTTTTCTTCTAAATTCTGCCAGTACAAGTTGCTGAATAAATTTTTGGGTTTTTCTAACGAGTGAGCAATGTTGCACTGGGTGACTTTCAGACGGCGCGCCAGCAGAAAGGCAACTAAGTTACCATCACTGTAGTTGCCAATTATTAAGTCGGGACGATCCCCAAATTGAGCTAAGAGTTCTTTTTCTGCATCAAGGGCAAATGTTTCTAGATACGGCCAAATCTCATATTTAGAAATCCAGTTTTGCGTGACATTCGGATTAAACTCAGCAAAAGGAACGCGCAAAATCCAGGCATTTTCTGTTGAGTCAACTTTTTCGATGCGCAGGTTACACAGTGTGCCTTCGCAGTTGGGAATCAGGCGCGTAAGAATAATGACTTGGGGTTTAATACCAAGCACGTCTAGTCCAGCAAGTTTGATTTCTTCTTGCAGTTTATTTTCTAAGTTACGGGCTTGCTCAAGAACGTAGATCACTTGACCGGTTGTTTCAGGTCTTCCTAGGGCACCTTCTTGGGAAATCCAGCCGTGTATGGAAACGAGGACAACGCGAAAGACTGACGGAACGCGGGAAACAAACGCTTCTAGAATGGCTGGTTCTGGAGTAACAATCAGTCGGTCGAGGAGTTCTAAGGTTTCACGCACCCGCGATGCAGTGTTACCCCAACCCGCTTCAAAGCCAAGTTCTTGGAGGTCTAAGCGAAATTTCTCGTAGGGTTCGTTGGGGGGACGTTCGTTGAGGAAACTCAGGGCTTGCTTGACTTGTTTCGCTAGCTGGATAACTGAGACAATGCGATCGCCCAGGAGCAAGGGGACGCCATTGTAGGAACGTCGGTGAAGAACATCAAATAATAACTCTAACCAGTATTGCGGGTCAGTCAACACTTGAGTGCACAGGTAACGGTTGAGGAAGCCGAGACCTTGACCAATGTTTCTCGGGTCGCTAATTCTGGGGTAACCGTGGTAAAATGGACTGAAGTCTATTTCTAAAATTTGCGGTTGAAAGCGGTTAACGAGGCGATCGCGCGCATCTAACAAAGCTTGTGGCGTCATCGCCTCAAAGCCACTCATGTTTCCTCCCAGCCGCCAAACTTCTTGGCTACCAATCCTTGGTCGCAGAATAAACCAAGTATATTCCTCTTCTAAAATAATTTCGTGAGTATAGTGTATGAGTTTTCCTATAGAGGAAGAGTGGAAAAAGTAGGCTGGCTTTTGAGAATGCTGACAGTAGTCAGCAAAAGCTTGCGAAATCTCGTTTCTTAGAAAGTACCTTTTCTCTAAGGCACTCAGAGCATCGATTACCTGACGCAGAGCAGTTTTTTCATCACTGTTTAGGACAGTTTGAACAAGTTCATGCATAGCAAATTCCTGAACATTAGCTAGACCAAGACCTCATTGTTCTCCACTTAACCTACAAAATAACTCACTCTGTTCTCGTAGAACGGTTCCAACAGAAAATCATTTACCCCCTACCTTAGCGCATATCCACCTTAGGGATCAGCTTCTACAGAAAGGTTTTAGGTATCTGTTTACAATCAGAAACCATCTCTTATCCAGTAAAAATCCTGAAAAGTTCTAATAAAAATGTCATATATGCTACTTTTTTCTATCTTTGCTAGCTAGAAAGCATTTAACAATCCTCGCGAGAAGTCCCCCGGTGTAGGAACGGAATCGGCAGGGTGGTTTCATACAAAGAAAGAAAAATGAACAGGACTTACGCAACTGGCACAATGCGAGCGCCATTTTGTAGTACATATGTATTATTATATTGTTCTAGGCGAAAGCTTTGATTCACAATAGAAATTGCATTAGTGAAGCACTATTGAACTAGTCATGAGAAAATAAGTAGAGGGTATATTAGATAAATGTTGCTGACGGTAATGAGATTTAGCAAACTTAATTACTGCCAATACTTACTAAGTAGTCAAATCAATTATACTATCACAAATTTGGCGGAGCAGAAGCGAGCAAATCAGTCATGATAAAATTAACCGTTATTTAAAGAACGAAAAATTAACGCCTCGTCTTCTTTGGGATAATGTTAAAGATTTAATAGAAATAAATGATAGCGCGTAGTTAGTTTTTGATGACACAGTAATTGATAAACGATACGCTATAGAAATAGAGGCAAGTAAACGACAATATAGTGGCAACGAGCATGGTGTCATTCAAGGTTTTGGGCTAGTAAATTGTGTATATGTAAATCATGAAATATGTGGTCAACAAGTTGTTTTCACCCTTGATGCTTTGCATGCCAAAAAAAACTGTATCACTCATCATTGATGGTGGCAATGACTACTTAATTGGATTAAAAGAAAATCAACCCAAACTCTACAAGATGGCTCAAACCCAATCACAACAAGACACTCCACTCAGTAGCGCCACAATAGTAGAGAATATTCATTCCCGGCTAGTACAACGTGAGTGCAAGGTCTTCGCGGTTCCGGAAAATCTACACAAACAATGGGCAGGACTCAAAACAATAATTGTTGTTGAGCGGTGTGGTCAACGTGATGGTCAGCCTTTCAGAGAACGCCAGTTTTACATTAGTAGTCAGTGTCTGTGTGCCCAAGAGTTTCTTGCTGACACAATTGGACATTGGGGAATTGAAAACCGATTACATTGGGTACGAGATGTTACCTTTTGTGAAGACTTTCCACTACGCCGTGGTGGCAATGCTCCTGTTAATTGGGTACTATTACACAACTTTTTCATTACGATTGCGCTCTGCGCACTGCCCCTTGGGCAATCGCTCGGTTTCTCGGTTTTCGGACTATTCCTCAAGCCCAACGTGCTTTAGCCAACCAACTTCACAAAGTTTTTTCTTTCTTTGTATGAAACCACCCTGCTTTGAAAGGATTATAGGGGGGGTATTAAGGCGCATCTTCATACGGAATTGATATTACAACAGTAATGCATGAATCAGGCTGATTTATGATTCTTTAAGGTGGAAAATCAGCATCATAAATCATGCAGATTTGTTCTGCTTAAATGTAAAACTTTAGCATTCAAAATGGACAAAATCAGTACAAATTAAACAGTGAATAGTTATCAGTCTTGCCTTCTGACTGATAACTATTCACTGTATGGAATTTGGTTTGCAAAACTGCGTTTCGACAAAAAATTTTAAGTTGTTATTGAGGTGAAGCGATGCAAGTTTCGTTACCTTTACTGTTTAAGCCATGCCAGGAGAAACCTCAGCTTCTACGGCTATCAATGCCTGTGGTGGAAGAAGCCAACACCGAATTAGGTAAATTATTGGTATCTCTTAATACTAGACGTAAAGGGTTGACTGAAGCAGAAGCTTGCGATCGCCTCAAGGAGTATGGCTTCAATGAAGTGACCCACGAGAAACAAGCATTGTGGTATTTCCTACTACTAAATTCTTTCAAGAACTCTATCATCTTTGTCCTAGTTGCCCTGGCGATTGTCTCCTACCTAACCAAGAATATCGAGACAAGCATTGTGCTGATGCTGCTGGTGATGGTGAACGGATTACTGCGGTTTGTGCAGGGCGATCGCAAAGCAGAAGGTCATTATCAAGCGCTTGAATGCTATTCAAAACTTGGGGTCCTCTGCCTTCCCTTCAACCGCTCACTTTACTATTGCTGGCTCGGCAGAATCTTTGCTTCTATTCAGTTTCGACGGCTTACGACCCGAAAAATCACGCAAGAGTCCCATCAATGCTGGTACTACTGTTGGGGTGAGAATTGTGGAGAACGCCAGACCGCCTGTAAGGACAATCCCCAATCCCTGATACAGCTCTGCTCCTTGCCCCGGTACCACTGCCAAGGGCAACATCCCCAGTACGCTGGTTCCGGCTGACATAAAGATGGCTCGCAGGCGATCGCGCGTTGCATTATACAGCGACGCATCGTACTCTTGCCCTTCTTGCTGGAGTTGCAACGCTCGGTCTACCAGCAGAATGGCATTGTTCACCACCACACCCGTCAGGATGACGAATCCCAATGCGGTAATCATGTCGAGGGGTACGATTAAGCCGGGAATCCGATTGGCAACCACTAGACTCAACAGTGCGCCGCTCATTCCCATTGGCACAGTTGCCATAATCACAAACGGGTAAACGAAGGAGCGATACAGCGCGACTAACAGCAGGTAGGTAATCAACAGAGATAGCAAGAAGGCAGATGCCAACTGGGATACGGTTTCTGCCAATCGGTCTGCGGAGCCAGCGAGTTCCAGACGATATCCCACAGGCAAGCTGGCTTGCACCGGAGCCAGAATTTCTGTTTCCGTTCGCTGCACCAAGGCACCCAACGGAGCATCGGGTGCTAGGGAAACCGTCAGAGTAACGGAGCGCTCTAAGTCTACATGGTTAATCACCTCCGGACCCGTCGTTTCACGCACCTCTGCTACGTCATTAAGCTGCACTTGCATGGCTGACATTCCAGGAGCAGATACCTGCTCGGCTGTTAGCTGTCCTCGATTGATGTAAAGTGGGAGTTGGCGCAACTGCTCTGGCGTTTCCACGAAGGTATTCTTCAACTCCACCGAGACATCCAGTTCTTCCTTCCCTTCGATGAAGTCTGAAGCAAGGCGACCCCCTAGCGCCGCTTCCACCATTGCCCCCATTTCCGCTTCCGATAACCCCACTTCTGCCAGTCGCTCCCGGTTGGGAATCACCCGAAGTTCCCCGGCTCCCATGACGAAGTTCGACCGGACATTGCGGACACCAGGCAACGCTCGCAGCTTTTGAGTAATCTGCTGCTCCAACTCGCTTAACCGCTCCAACTCCGTACCGACAATGTCAATCTCAAACTCCTTCCCCGGATCGCGGAAGATGGAGACACGACTGGGAACCATGAAGCGATAGCCTGCAAACTTATTGCTCACTCCCCGCATCCGTTCTACCATGTCAGCAAGCCCGTTACTGGTGGCAAATTCTGGCTTGAGGATTGTCGCAACCCCGCGTAATGCACCCGGGCGATCGACATACATCACTCGATCAACCTCCGGTTGCGCTCTCAAAAAGTCCCTAGCTGGCTCCGACTGGCGAATTGCCTCTGGGATACTGGTTCCGGGAAGGGGTTCCATCCGCCAAAGCACTAAGTTGCGGTTTCCTTCAGGCAGGTAATCAGCAGGAGGTAACAAAATAATGCTAACGACCAGCAGGATAATTGGAATGGACAGGACAAATAGCCTGCGCCCAAATCGCCGCCGTCCTAACGACCAACTAACAGTAGAAGCTAGGACTGCCTCTAATTTGCCCTGAAACAGTCGAAAGATTGCTGACGTTCGCGCTACGGAGCGTTCCAACCAATTGCCCCCTCGGTACTCGCCCCCTTCCATCATTTGCAGAGCTTCAGAGCGATCGAGGAATAGCCCGGAGAGCATCGGAACTAAGGTGATAGCGGCAAACAGGGAAAACAGGGAGGAGCAGGAAAGCGCGATTGCCATATCAGCAAACAACTGTCCCGCCTCGCCCCGCACCATCACGAGCGGAACAAACACCACTACGTTAGTCAGGGTGGAACCGAGCATGGCTGCCCACACTTCTTGAGTGCCATCAATTGCCGCTTGCAGAGCATTCTTGCCCTGCTGCATGTGGGTAAAGATATTCTCAATCACCACGATCGCGTTGTCCACCACCATACCCACCGCAAACGCCAGCCCTGCTAAGCTGATGATGTTGAGCGTCCGTCCCAAGAACGCCATGACGATAAACACTGTAATCAGTGTCGTGGGAATGGTCAGCGCCACCACCGCCACCGTCCGCATGGAGCCGAGAAACAATATCAGTACTGCTGTTGCCAGTAACGCACCGCTGACCAGGTTGCCCTGCACCAGTGCTACCGCCTGGTTGATGTACTCGCTTTCGTCGTAGTTGTAGACAAAGCGAATTCCTTCGCCCGCGCGATCAAATTGGGCTTCTAAATCTCTAATCGCTGCCCGCAATCCCCGAGCAACTTCCGGTACATTCGCTCCAATTTGACGAATTACACCGATCGCAACTGTAGGAGTACCGTTGAACACAAGCGCACTGTCTCGCGGCTTGCGACCCATCTGCACTTGGGCAACATCCCGCAGGTAGACTGTGCCGGATGAGTCTCGTCGCAGGACAAATCCTTCAATCTGTCGGAGTTCCTGCGCTCGGCTGACAGTCCGAACCTGATACTCCCGCCTACCCAACTCTAACGGACCGCCTCGGATATCGCGGTTATTCTCCCGCAGAACCCGCACGGCATCCTCGATAGTCAGGTTACGGTCTGAGAGGGCTTGAGGGTCAACTCGAACCTCCACTTCCCGTTCCTGTCCGCCGGGAATTATGAACTGTCCAACGCCTTCAACTCGGCGCAACCTCGGCAAAATGATGTCTTCGACTAAATCGCGGTAGCGATTGGGGTCGCTGTTGAAGCCCTCCTTCGGTGTCAGGACAATCCACATCATCGGCGAATTGTTACCACCGACCAGTTCTACATTCGACTCATTAGCCTCTGGTGGGAGGCTTTCGACTTGTTGCAATCGGTTGAGTACATCGACCAGTCGCTGGTTGACATCACTATCCCAGGTGAACTCCAAGGTGATGATGCTGCGTCCGGAACGGGAAGTACTGCTGATTTCCTGCACCCCCAGAACTTCTTCCATTTGCTCCTCAATCGGGCGGGTAATCAGGTCTTCCACCTCGGATGGACCTGCGCCTGGGTAGGTCGTGGTAATGGTAATTTCAGGGCGATCGCCTCCCGGTTGCAGTTCCAACGGCAGGCTCAAGAGCGAGAAAATTCCGAATACTGCTAGCAGGCAGAATAAAACAAAAGTACCGTGCCGCCACCGAACGGCTGTTTCAATGAAATTCATAGTAAACCTAGAAGTTGGAAACCGCCTATCTAAGGAAATTGGTATTACCGAAGAAAGGCAGAGGGCAGAGGGCAGAAGGGAAGATTGTAAAATTTATCAATCCTTCTGCCTTCGTACTTCTGCCTCCTGCCTTCTTAAGGCTGCGTAACTTGAACTGAGGCACCATCGGATAAAAGATCTCCACCCCGCACCACAACAGGTTGTCCTGCTTGCAATTGTTCGTGGTAAATCGCCATTTCTCGACCCATGTCAGCCACTAGCTCCACTTCAAACTGTCTAGCTCTGCCATTAGCAACGGTGTAAATCAGCCAGCGATCGCCGCGCTGGACTAGTGCATCGCGAGACACGACGAAGCTGGGAGTGTTCGATCGCAGTTGCAATTCCCCTTGAACCGCCATTCCAGGTAGCAAACGCCTGTCTGGGTTATTCAAGCGCACCCGCACCATCTGCCGTCGCGAGGTGGTATTGGCAGCAGGAACGACACCCGTCACCGTAGCGCGTCCCTGCCATTCGGGTACGGCGCGAGTCGTCAGCGTCACGGGGAGACCGGGGGTTACTTGGCTGCTGAGTTCTTCAGGTAATTCCAAAAACACATCCAGCGTTGCTCCATCGACCAACGTCACTACGGGAGTATTCCTCTCCAGGTAGTCGCCAACGCTGACCTGCCGCGACTGCACGATACCGTCCGATGGCGCAGTGACGCGGGTACGCTGGAGTGCTAGTTCTGCCTGGTTCACGGCGGCTTGAGCGGCTGCCACGACCCCGCGTTGGGCAGCGATTTCTTCTCGGGTCGGACCTGCCTGCACCTCTGCCAGAGCCGCCGCCGCACGCAAGCGTTCTCCACGGGCGGCATCCAGGGCGGCTCTGGCTTCTACTAACGTCCGTTGAGCCAGTGCGCCTTGTGCGACTAAACCGGATGTCCGTTGGAGGTTGTCTTGAGCTTCTTGTTCTCGCGCCTGGGTGGCACTCAATTCTGACCGACGTTGGGCAATGATTTCAGGACGGGTACCGACTTGCAAGCGATCCAAATTGCTTCGTTCTTGCGCCAGACGAGCTTGTGCCTCTGCCAGCGCTAACTGCTGGTCGGCATTGTCCAGAATTGCAATTGTCGTGCCAGCCGTAACGCGATCACCCGGTTGCACCAACACTTGCTGAACAACCCCCCGTTTGGGTGCGAATCGTTGCCCGTTCGCTCGCTTCGACCTGACCTAACAGATTGATGCGTCGGGTTCCATTGCCTGTTGCCAGGGCTACCGTCGAGACGGGGCGCGGGGGAGGGGCTTGAGCCGCTGCGGGTTGGGGCGCATTACTGTTGGGAGCGAGTACGCGCCAGAGTCCAAAGCCTCCGCCTGCTAGTACCAAGGTCAGTAACAGCCACAACCAGCGTCTTTTTGGGCTAGGTGGCTGCAATGACGTTTCTGATGAAGGCTGTGTATCGTTTTCCAGAACAGAGGTTTGGGTTTCAATGGTGTTCATGATTTACCACGTCAAAAAGCTCAGAGGTTTATGAGGAATGCCCCTTTGCATTGTCAATGGGGCGGAAATCTTTTGCCTGTCGAGCGATTGAGCTGAATGGAGAAAACTTCTGTCTTAATTTAGAAACTAAACGTTTCGTATATAATTCAACATAGAAGAAGTTTGCTGTAGAGTCAATACAGGAGTCAAAAATGGTTTCATCAACCGCTTCAGCTCCCCGTCCACCCGGTCGTCCCCGCAGTGAGGCTGCTCGCCGTCGGATTTTGCAAGCGGCGCATGAGTTACTCGATCGAGATGGGTTTGCAGCCCTAACAATGGAAGCCATTGCCAGTAAAGCCAAAGTCAGCAAAGCTACGTTGTACCGCTGGTGGTCAACAAAGGCTGCCGTTGTGATGGACGGCTTTCTTGCTGCCAACGAGCCGAGAATTCTATTTCCAGACACGGGTTCAGTTCGCGAAGACATTCGTCATCAGATGCATCGTGTGGTCGAACTCTTTGCAAGTCAGACGGGTCGTACCATTGCCGCTTTGATTGCTGAAGGTCAGACTGACCCGGAATTAGCTGAAGCCTTTCGTTCCCGATGGCTATCGATACGGCGTATAGAAGCTAAGCAAGTTCTAGAGCGGGGTATCGCACGAGGGGAACTTCGCAGCGATCTAGACGACCTCGATGTTGTTTTGGATGCCCTCTACGGACCGATCTACTGCCGCTTGCTAGTCGGCCATGCTCCTCTTGATGCAGAGTTCGTTAATCGGCTAGCCGATTTCGTCATCAATGGCATCAGCGCACAACCTGCAACTGCGGCGAATTTAGAACGAAGTCCTAATTCTGAATAGATGGGGTAAGCTCGTTGGAGCGCAAGAAAAGCTGAAACTTCCTCCGGGAGGCTCCAGCAGTAACGAGTGGAACCTTCCTGCGTCCGATTGGCACGATTGCTCCAGCGTTCGAGAAAGGTGAATCGTGGAAAGTTGCAGCCCACAGTGTAGTTCGTGCTAGCACCTGTAAAATTTGTGGCATTGGTTGAGTATAGAGTAGCGATCGCAGCGAGCAAGCGGATAAAGACAGCGCCACTCTCTCCAACACTACCGTGCAGTAAATCTGCTACCACAGCCTCAGATTCTGCTATTCCAGGAACCTCTGACGGTTTTGCAAGCATTGTTTTGGCTCTCCTAAGTTTTCGATTTGAACCCATGTAGGGCTACCCTCCATGAGCCATAACCTCTCGCGCTATTCTTAAGGGCATTTTAAGGATTAAATATGACAGAAAAGTGTCAAGGGGGAATGGCACTTAGTTAAGCCCACATTCCTGACGGGGTGACAGGCGATGGCGCAGAGCGCAGCGCCGCAGGCGATCGCAAAGCATGACTGTAGAACGGTGTGACGCTTTTAGGGTAGAAAAAGATAGGTCAAGTATTGTCAACAAGACCTATCAAATGAAAATGCTGCCCAAATTTTACCAAAACTGCTTTCAAAAACTACTCACACCCACGCAGTACACTCCGGCTGCAAATCTTGGTAATGTTATTGCAATTTCACAAAACTGTCACTATTGAAAAACTTGCTAAAGTTAAGCTCTGTAAGCTTTATACTACTAATGCTCATTACTTATCAGCAACCTCCTGATTGATTTTTTTCTAAAAACAATAAAACTTATGCCGATTTCTAAAATAGAAGCCAAGCAGCTTTTACAGCGTCTTATTTTTGAAGATGCAAGTCCTGAGGACTGGGTGCAGGATGTTTGGGGATTGAGTCCAATATTAGGAGACAGTGCAGCAAAATTGCTAGAGGTTTTTGAAGCGTTGATAGAATGTTGTCCTGAAGAGAAATTAGAAAATTTGCTGCAAACCTTTTATCAAGAGTCCCTTGAGTGAAAGGTTACAGCAATGACGAATACCAACAGGCACAATTACACTGATTTGCCCCGCCCAAGGGGATGAAGCAATTGGACAATTGCCTGCACTAACATCTCTGGTTCAACAGGCTTGGAGATATGCATCTGAAATCCGGCTGCTAAGGCTTGTTGCTGGTTTATTTCTCCCGCATAAGCAGTGAGGGCGATTGCCTTCGGCAGAGCTTCGCTTAACGCTTTAATACTTCCTCCCTGTCGGGCTGACCATTTTCTGATTTGCCGAATCAGGGAATAGCCATCCATTTCTGGCATACCAATGTCACACAGTAGTAGATCGGGAACAGACTGATTCAAGAGGGTTAATGCCTGTGCTCCCGAAGCGGCTGTCGTCACTTGTGCGCCAGATTGCGTCAGGATGAATGCTGCTAACTCCCGCATATCGGCATCATCATCCACAACCAATATCTGAATACCTGTTAGGTCTGTTACACTTTCTTTCTGGCTGTCATTAGAAGAAGATAACTTCTGCTCGGCGACGTTTAACGGTAGCCGGACGGTGAATGTTGCCCCTAAATTTTGTCCCGGACTATCTGCCTCAACGGTTCCTCCATGCAGTTCAGTGAAATGGCGGACGATCGCCAGTCCCAATCCCAACCCGCCGAATTTTCGTGTTGTTGTGCCATCTTCTTGCCGGAAGTATTCAAACACATAAGGCAAAAACTCTGGGCTGATGCCAATTCCTGTGTCTTTGACTTGAATCTGAGCATACGTGCCAACTTGCTCCAGTAGTACCTCGACTCGTCCTCTAGATGGTGTGAACTTCACGGCATTAGAAAGGAGGTTCCAGACAACCTGTTGTAGGCGGTTCGCATCGCCTGAAATGGTTCCTGAAATTGGCTTGAGTGTAGTCTGAATTTGAATGTTCTTGGCTTGTGCTGCCAGTCGTACCGTTTCTAGTGCTGCTTCAATTGTTGCAGCTAAATTCACGGTCGCAACATTTAATGTCATTTTTCCTTGGAGGATGCGCGACACATCTAACAAGTCTTCAATCAGTTGCGCTTGCAGCTTGGCGTTGCGCTCGATTGTTTCTAAGGCTTGGTCAACTTTTGTAGGGTCTAGCCGCTTACTTCGCAGTATTTTTGTCCAACCCAGAATCGGATTAAGGGGCGTTCGCAATTCGTGGGACAGCACCGCCAAAAATTCGTCTTTCACCCGGTTAGCGGCTTCTGCTTTGGCACGAGCGCGTTGAGCGACCCGGTACAATTGAGCATTATCAATCGCTAAGGAAGCACGGTGAGCCAGTTCCTCTGCGAGTTGCAAATCGATTGAATCGTATTGTAGTCCAGACTCGGCTGAAACAAAGGAAATGACACCTAGAATTCGCGTTTGGGTTCGTAGTGGCACACTCATCACAGATTTGAAGCCAACCTGGCGCAAAATTTCTAAATGTTCTGGATCACGGGCTGCTTGTACGAGCAATTCGTCTGGAATATCCGCTAACAAATCTGATTGCCCAGTTCGCAATGTCAATGCAGCACCGCGAGGATCATCCGGGTTCAGAGGATATTTATCTCTGATTTGGTGCGCCCATTGCAGTTTGGCAGGGTCGGTGTGAGCTACTGCAATTTGCTCGATTGAACCATCTTCTTCAACCATATGCACTGTACACCAATCTGCCAATGCAGGTACTGCAAGCTGTGCCACTCGCTCCAGGGTGGTTTGGTAATCGAGCGAAGAGGCAAGAACTGCGCTCGCCTCCGAAAGAAAGCGTTGGGCATACTCTAACCGTACTCGCTCTGTCACGTCTACAACATACACTAAAACGTCTTCTACCTGATGGTTTGAGTTCGTTCTTGGCAGATAGTAAACGTTGTAGTAACCGGGAGTGCGATCGCTGCGTCCGGGAACGTTGACAGCAAAGCTAGGTGAGATAAAGGGATTGCCTGTGGTGTAAATTTGATGAAATACTTCAACTATCTGCGGATCGGATTTACCAAAGAGTTCGGCAATTGAATGCCCTAAGTGTTGTTCGCGGGTTAATCCGTTGATTTGGGCTAATGCTTCATTAATGGCAATAAATCGCTGCTCGCTATCTAACAAAGCAATTCCCAGCGGAGAAGTTTCAAAAATGGTTGTCAGTTGGCGTTGCGCGGCTTCGACTTGAGCACGGGCAATTCGTTCTCGCTCTAGCAACTGTTCCCGTTCTTGTTCAACTTGCTTGCGCTCTGTGATGTCAATAACAACACCAATCGAGTGTTTAGGATTTCCCTCAGAATCGTAAGTAAATTTTCCTCTGGCTTCTACCCAATGAATCGAGCCATCCGACCAACGCAGGCGATATTCGTGGTGATACTCCTTCAAGCCTTGCATGGCTTGCTGAAATTTTGCTTCGGCTTGTGTTAAGTCATCTGGATGAACCCGACTTGCCCAAACTTCATAACTGGGTTCACACTCATTCGGTTGCAGACCTAGCACCGTGAAGTGTCCTTCCGACCAAAGCAGTGCGCCAGTTTGCATATCCCAATCCCATGTGCCCATGCGTCCAACTTTCACCGCCAGTTGCAGGTGCGCCTCACTTTCGCGCAGTGCCTCTTCTGTGCGCGATCGCTCCACGCCTAGCCAGGTTTTTTGAGCAATTCGCTCCATCAGCGCCACATCCTCTTGTGTCCATTGACGAGGGGAAACATGGTGCAATACAAACAATGCTACAAACCGCCCTTCTTTCACCAAGGGAACACACAGGAGAGATTTTGTTTGAATGGCATCAAAAGCAGCCGCCGCAGATCCGCGCGTGCGTGGATCTGCATCAACATCATCGACAACGATTGTTTTGCCCTGCTTCAACTGGGCAATGATTTCAGAACCAAAGGAATCCATGTGGTGACTACCAACGACGCTGATGACACCATTGCAAAAATCGCGATCGACGATGACGTATTCCTGCGTGGAATCAATTTCACCGTAGGTACAGCGAGTCACTTGGAAGTGTTGTCCTGTCGCACGAACAACCTGCCACATGATTTCTTTCGGATCTTGAATGGCACGAATCGCGTCGTTTAATTCAAGCAGGAATTGCTGTTGTCTCTCCTTCTGTTGAAGATTTTCGAGCAGTTGCTGAATTTGTTGCCTTGCTCGTACTTGTTCGGTGACTTCAATGTTATAAATCAAAACTCCTTGAATTGTTCCCTCAGCATCCCGCCAAGCCGGAAAGACGCAGTTGAAAAATGCCTCTTCCAACACACCATCGCCGTTGCGATCCCAGTAAGCGGGCGACTCATCCCGAATGAACGTTTCTCCCGTCCGGTAAACTTCCTCGACCACGTCAAAGTAAATTTGCCCCTCTAGCTCTGGGAAAACATCGCGCATCGATTTACCGATAATGTCTCGAGTCCGCCCAGCCACTTGCAGATAGGTTGGATTAGCAAATTCATAGACAAGATCCGGACCTGTCACAATTCCAATCATGGCAGGGAACTGCATCAGGATATCATGCAACCGCTTGCGTTCAGTTTCTGCTGATCGACGGGCAGCCTGTTCTCGTTCTAAAAGGCGATCGCGCTGTGCTTCAATTTGTTTGCGCTCTGTAATATCGACGGAAACGCCAATTATGCGAACTCCCCGTCCAGTCGCATCGAGATAAACTCGTCCCACGCTGTTGAGCCAGCGGACAATGCCGTTTGGAGCAATCACCCGGTACTCCTGCTTGTAGGACAGTTCTCCAGCAATCGCCCGTTGCGCCGCTTGTATTATCCGTTGTCGATCATCTGGATGAATAACCGCAAAAAACTCTTCTGCCGTGCCTTCTTGAACGCCCCAAACTTCTAGCGCATTCGGAGAACACACCACATGATTTGTGATTAAATCCATATCCCATCCAACCATCTGTGCTGCTGCAAGTGCCAGCCGCAGACGCTCTTCACTCTCTCGTAATGCCCGCTCAACCTGTTTGTAATCGGTAACATCGCGAGCAATACTCAGTACCGTTTCAACAGAACCATCACTTGCAAATTCAGGGACGATACGCGCCTGATACCATCGAAGACCTTTTGGAGTCGGAAAACGAAATTCAATAATCTGTTCCTGACCTGTTCCAAAAACCTGCCGCAAACTGTCATCCCAAATGCTGTTGATGTCTTCTGACATTCCTAGCTCGGCATTAGTCTTACCAATAAATTGCTCTGATGGAATACCCGTCGCCAGTTCTACAGAAGGGCTGACATAAAGGTGGCGAAACTCTGCATCCATTCGGCTAATAATATCTGGGGCATTTTCCGCCACCATTTTAAACTGTTGCTCTCGCTGTCGCAGTTCTGATTCCAATCGTTTGCGCTCTGTCAAGTCAATTAAAAATCCTATTCCTAAATCGTCTGCTCCTCCCAGGTAGGCAGTTCCAATCAAGACGGGGACACGAGTCCCGTCTTTACGAATGTATTCTTTCTCAAACGGCGTATGGCTACCGACTTGCTTCATCTGTGCCATTGCTTGCTCGTCTAAGTGCCGAAATTCCGGTGGGGTAATTTCAAGGAAGTTTACAGCTCCAGATAAAACTTCTTGGCGTGTATAACCCAAAGTAGCTAGCCAAGCGTCGTTGACTTCTAAAATATTGCCTTGAAAATCGCCAAGAATAATGCCAATGAGATTCGCATCAACTAAACCTCGTAGCCGAGATTCACTTTCACGTAACGCTTGCTCTACAAGTTTGCGCTCAGTGACATCCTGAAAAACGACAACAGCTGCAACAATCCGCCCCCGGTTATCTAAAATTGGTGCTGAGTTCAAATTGATGAAAATGCGGTTACCGTCTTCCCGGTGTAGCTCCATTTCTTCATTAGAAACCACTTCACCTGTTTGAAGCGATCGCCCCAAGGGCATGTCTTCATGAGTATAGTGCTGACCATCACAACGAAGTGGAATGTATGAAACGATGCGATCGTACTCGTTCAGTTCCAGCAATTGTTCATAGCCGTACCCAACAATCTCTTTGGCTTGTTCATTCGCGAGAACCAATTTGCCAGTTGCAGCATCGGCAATCATCACACCAGCAGGCATTTGTCGCAAAACCGCTTCAAACCGAGTACGTTCGGTTTCCAGTTCTTGCAGCAACCGTTCCCGTTCTGCCTCAGCCTGCTTGCGCTCACTAATGTCGCGAAAATAAACCGCTATACCCTCAGCAGACGGATAGGCATTCACTTCTAACCAACGCTGAACAGGCTCCCCAAATTCTTCCCAGGAAACTGGCACCTGCTGTGCCATTGCTCGATGCATTTCGTGATATGCTACCCCACCCACCAGATCGGGAAACACCTCGTTCCAAACGTGTTTTCCAATCAGTTGTTCTGGCGTTTTGTGCAAAATTTCAGCCGCCGCTTGATTCACGTAGGTGTAGCGCCAATTGCAATCAAAGGCAACAAAGGCATCCGTAATGCTTTCAAGGATTATTGCCACCTTGCGCTCAGCTTCTTGAGCAGCGATGAGTTGAGTGTGCTGTTGCTCAATGATGCATTCTTGTGGCAAACCATTTTGAGCATTGTCCGTCTGAACATTGGCATCAAGATGTTGTTCATTTTCCAGACTGCGGGCAAAGTGTTCAATCACTTCCGAACGAGAAATTCCTCGCGTGTGAGCCGCCTTATCGAGCGATCGCCACGCTGTACTGGTAAGAGATAGGCTAACTCGTCGTTTCGTTTCTGAGTCCCAATTGTTCACAAACTTACCAGTGGCGTCGCGCTTCATGAAGATTTATCCGTATGCATACACGGTTTTTTCTATTTAATCTGAGTTAATCCCTAATAAGGATCTGCCTTAAGACTGAGGTTTTGGCTTAAGGGAAAGTTTGAGTAGGTGACGCGATCGCTGCTACACTGCAAGCGTAGGGTGCAAGGAGCTTCCAACCTCGCAGGCCCGAATTTCCTGATTTATAGGTTGAGTACCCTCTTAACCTCCACAGGCTGCAACGATAGATCCATACCGTTGTTTTGAACAAGTACCAACAATTGTTATTTTTTTAATAATTTTACAAAAGTTAAATAAACTGTTACATTAGTTTACAAACCGGATGAAACCACAGGTCAGGAGTTTTCATGAGCACGCAGCCACGTCATTCATGACTAAGGTGAGCGTCACCTCTGTGACCCAGATGTACTTGCATATGTAGCTCCCAGATTGGCTTCACTCCGCTTGCAGAAAAACTCAATGTACACGCAAAGTACCATAATTGGTTTTGTCTGGCTGTTGACGATCCCTGAGGTTCTGACTAGACACGGCTTGATGGGGGAGCCAGCCTGTTTAGTACTTGAACCTCCTACGCTCTGATTTTAAAAGCAACAAGTTAATAAATAAACCAGGAGATTCTGACGATGTCCTTATCTATTGAGTCGGCGCAAAAGATTTTCTCTGGCACTCAAGTTCCTAGTCCAATTCCTGCCACAATAGCACTGTTCGATCAACTGAACGTTGACGATAAACTGGCATTACTCTGGTTTGCCTACACTGAACTAGGTCGTTCAATCACTCCCGCAGCGCCTGGAGCTGCACGTCTGCAATTAGCAGAAGGACTGCTAAACCAAATCAAGCAGATGTCTAATAACGACCAAACGCAACTCATGAGGGATCTTGCTGGTTATGTTGACACTCCGATCAGCCGTTCCTATGCCAGCTTTAGTGTCAACACTAAGCTAGCTTTTTGGTTTGAGTTAGGAGAGTTGATGAAAAAGGGCATTGTTGCTCCCATCCCGCCTGGCTATCAAATGAGTGATGGCGTCAAATTCGTGCTAGAAGCCATCCAGAAACTCGATCCAGGTCAGCAAATTACGGTACTGCGTAATACTGTAGTAAACATGGGATTTGAGCCTGAGGTTAATTCCAGTGGGTACTCAAAAGCAGCTAAAGAACCAATGTTTCCGCGTACCCAGCCAGCTCCCACTCAGATCACAGTTGAGGGCATCACAGAGCCTGCTGTATTGAGCTATTTTGAGGCTCTCAACGCAGATAATTTTGAGGCTGCTATTGCTTTATTTACTCCCGATGGTGCCGTGCAACCGCCATTCCAGAAGCCGATTATTGGTCGTGAGTCAATCATTGCCTATATGCGTGCAGAAGCACAGGGACTCAATATTATGCCGGAGCAGGGTATAAGCGAGGCTCTACCAGATGGTTCTAAGCAACTGAAAATCACAGGCAAAGTCCAAACTCCTTGGTTCGGTGTCCAAGTTGGTATGAACATTGCGTGGCGGTTCTTACTCAATCCCGAAGGCAAAATTTTCTTCGTGGCAATTGATATGCTGGCATCTCCTCAAGAGCTGCTAAACCTGCGTCCTACTAAGTAGAGCGATCGCTTGTTCGGTGGCTAGGTGATAAAGGTAGGCTGCTGCTTGCTCATGAATAGTAGGATGCAGCAGCTCACCTGCGAATGTAGCCTGGGGTTGAGCAAGAGCAGATTCGAGTAGACCACTATCCCTAACACCATAGCTGCCCCCAAAGCTAGAAATTTCATCTGCGTGAATAGCTAAGACTTCATCCAGGGTAAGAAACTTAGGAACTAGCAAGGCGACGGTAGACCTCCTCTCGTTCTCGCTTAGAAGCCAAATAAGCTTTCCAGGTGTCACTCTCGTGCAATTCACTTTTATGGCTAGTTTTTAAGGAGCGCACAAACTCAAGTACCTCCTGCAAGGCAGACTCTGGGACTTGATCAAGTTCTTGGAGGAGTTGTTCTTTGATTGTCATCATCCTAAAGTTGAAAACGTTCAAAACACGGCTTTTTTTATTTTGCAACTTCCAAGGGTTACTGCACGACATGAGCGTCCACTTGAATATTATGACAGTGTTACTGCTTGAGAAGTTAGGCGTGCAGTTATGAGTGATAAAGCGTCACAATAAAGACTCATAATAAATTAAAATAATAAATTAAAGATTTAATCATGGTTCAGGCTACAGAGCATATATACATTGTTAGGGATGATGCCATATTGGGTGGTGAACCTATTATTCGAGGAACACGCACACCCGTGAGAGCTATTGTGGAAACCTGGCGGATGGGAGCTGCACCTGAAGAAATCCCGCAAGGTTTACCCCATCTGACTCTGGCTCAGGTGTTTGATGCTTTGAGCTACTATCTCGATCACCAAAGTGAAATCAACAGCTACATTGAGCGTAACCGAATTCCAGAGGAGATGATTGACCCGTTGGTTTGAGACTTATGAGCGGAGTTTTTATCAGCTTCTACCTGGATGAGGATGTTAACGTGTTATTAGCTGATTTGCTTAGAGCAAGGGGGTTTGAAGCAACCACTGCACAAAAAGCGGGTCAGCTTGGCAAAACTGATGAAGAACAGCTAGCTTATGCAGTCAGTCAGCGTATGACGTTATTGTCCCATAATCGTGTGGATTTTGAAGCTTTGGCACAAGCTTATTTTGCAGCGAATCAAGAGCACTACGGGATTATCTTCGCTGTTCGTCGTCCACCCCAGGAAATTTTGCGCAGATTGCTAATTATTTTGAATCAAGTTACAGCCGATGAGATGACAAATCAGGTTCGCTACATCTGATAAGTGATCGCAACTTAACTCATTCATTGGGGCGATCGCTCTGTCAAGGTATCAGGCATCGTTTTTCAGGATTATGGGACAATACGGTTCAGTTAAGAGAATTGATCTACCGTCAACCAATGCAATCTTACATTGCATACAACGTCTCTACACACTGGAAATTCATATTGTTCAGCCCTAAGTGAACTGTATTGGATTATGGGATGTTTGAACAACCTACAGCTAGGTAGGGGTGAGCATTCCCCACTCTCTCCCCCTGCTCCCTACCCCGTGAAAAGGTGCGCTCTTAATAATAAATCTTTAACCACACATGATATGAGGAGTTCCCGTGAAAACCCACGTCTAGGGAGAGCGATCGCGCTCAGCGCAGTGCAATCATGCGATCGCCATTTCTCAAACAGCAATAATTAACGTGAGTTCGATAAACCTCTCCCACCCAACCTCCCTCTCCTACAAGGAGAGGAAGGAGCAATGTAAAAATCAGAGTTTTAAGCCTCTCCCCTACAAGGGGAGAGGTTTGGAGAGGGGTCAAATCAAGATACATCGAACTCACGTAATAATTATGCTAGTAATTACTCTCACTAAATAGTATAAAATTTTGTTTTTTGTGCGGTTAGCGCGAAAAGCTATAGGAATTACTTAATAAGTATATTAAGTCAATTGTTATACCTAAAAAAATATGAGAAAACGAAAACGCGACCAAATTAAGCAATTCGTACTAACTCATGTTGGCGCAAACTCTCCACCCAACCGTAGACGCAAGAGAAGAAAGGTTGCTCGATACGTTGCCTACAAAATATTGGGGCTAGAGACAGAAGAAGGACGGCTAAATGACTCGTATAAATCTCTAGAAACAAATGACGAGACGGATTGTATTTATTGGGAAATAATGCGACAAATGTCAAAATAATTCAGTTGTGTCATTTTACTGAAAACAACCAAACAAGCTTAGATTTTCGCCCCTTCAAGAAAACCTGGAGGGGCGAAAGGATATCTGTGTCTAGTCTTTGGAATAGCGATTGGCTTTGCCACTGCCCCTTGGGCAATCGCCCAAGATTCTTAAGAAATCAAAGCTATGTTGTAAAGCGGTCTGTAATTCGCTTCATCGCCTCCTCCACATTCTCGCGACTATTAAAAGCCGAAATGCGGAAGTAACCTTCACCTGCAGCACCAAACCCAGAACCAGGCGTACCTACAACATTGCAGGTGTGCAGCAACTTATCGAAGAAATCCCAACTCGACAGAGCATGGGGTGTTTTCACCCAAACATATGGCGCATTCTCACCGCCAAAAACTCCTAATCCTGCATCTGTGAGTTTCTTACAGATAATTTTGGCGTTTTCAAGATAAAAGTTGACTAATTCCTTAGTTTGTGATTTTCCTTCCTCAGAGTAAACCGCCTCGGCTCCGCGTTGCACGATGTAAGACACTCCATTGAATTTGGTGGATTGGCGGCGGTTCCACAGCTTCCACAGTTCCACATCAGAACCATCGGCTGCTTTTGCTGTCAGGTTCTTCGGTACTACGGTGAACGCACAACGCGTGCCGGTAAAGCCTGCATTCTTAGAGAAGGAGCGAAATTCAATCGCACAGTCCCTTGCTCCTTCTATCTCGTAGATCGAGTGGGGAATTTCTGGATCGGTGATGTAAGCTTCGTAAGCCGCATCAAAGAAAATGATAGAGCCATTTGCTCTGGCATAATCTACCCACGCCTTCAGGTGTTCTTTGGAGGCGACGGCTCCCGTGGGGTTATTGGGGAAGCACAGGTAAATTAAATCGACTTTCTGAGAGGGAATTTCGGCAGTGAAGTTGTTTTCAGCCGTAATTGGCAGATAAACTAAGCCCTCGAACTCGCCCTTATCGTTGGCGTCTCCTGTATTTCCCGCCATCACGTTTGTGTCCACATACACCGGATAAACGGGGTCTGTAACAGCGATGATGTTGTCGTTGCCAAAGATGTCGAGAATATTGCCCGTGTCGCATTTGGAACCGTCCGAGATGAAGATTTCAGATGCATCAACCTCGCACCCCCGCGCTTGGAAATCTTGTGCCGCAATTTTCTCCCGCAACCAAGCATAACCTTGCTCTGGACCATAACCCTGAAAGGTAGCGCGATCGCCCATTTCTTCAACTGCCTTAATCATAGCTGTGCGGCAAGCTTCCGGCAGTGGTTCTGTAACGTCACCAATCCCAAGCTTAATGATTTTAGCGTTACTGTTAGCTTGAGCAAAGGCATTCACCCGTCGCGCAATTTCGGGAAATAAATATCCTGCTTTCAGCTTGAGGTAGTTGTCGTTAATCGTTGCCATAGTCGTTTGTTACAAATGCGATAAATAAACAGCTTACTGCAATTGCTATGTGTAATTTGATGAATAACGTATTGAATATAGCTAGCAATTAACTATCTTGCAATTCATTGCATCGATACAGCTCATGCATAGCATCGATACATTTTACACTCCCACGGCTTTAACGAAGTGGAGCCGTGGGGATTCTTGCTTCATCCAGTCAACTTACTTAAAGGAGTTTCCTCACCTAAGCAGAGGTTGTTCTGTCCACAAGCTTTAGATTCCGTATGCCCTACGGTACTTTTTATTCCTCTGATCAGAATTTGTTTTGCTGCATTGTGATCACGATGCAGGACTGTTCCACATTCATGACACTTGTGGGTACGAGTAGACAAAGATTTTTTAACTCGTGTCCCACAATTGGAGCAGTCTTGCGATGTGTAGTGTGGTGCAACTGCTATTGCCCAAGTACCAAATATTTTGGCGTAGTAGTCCACCCAACTAGTGAACAGTGACCATGATGCATCGCTGATAGACTTAGCCAAGCGTCTATTTTTTATCATGTTCTTTACCTGCAAGTCCTCATAGACTACCAAGTCGTTTGACTGGACTAGAGTTCTTGCTGTCTTAACAGCAAAATCTTTCCTCTGTCTACTTACCTTGAGGTGCTTCTTAGCTAACTTCTTTACAGCTTTCCGACGATTAGATGAACCTTTTTTACATTTAGAGACTTTGCGTTGTTTACGTTTTAAAGCTTTCTCAGCTTTACGCAAGACTCTAGGATTTTCAACAGTACTCCCATTAGAATCAGTGTAGAAAAACTCAAGTCCTACATCAATTCCTACTTGTTTTCCATTATGCTGATGTTGTTCTTGACGTTCTACATCAACACAGAATTGACAATAGTAACCATCCGCCCGTTTAACTATTCTGACGCGCTTAATCTGCTTAACAGAGTAGAACGGAAGGTACAAAGTACCAACAAGCTTAAATCTTCCAGCCTGAAAACCATCTGTGAATGTGATGTTTTTTCTGTCATCTGATAGCTTCCAACCTGTTGTTTTATATTCAACAGAATGTCCTCGTTTTTTAAATTTTGGATAGCCTTTTTTACCTGGTTTCTGCTTTTTGCAATTATCGTAGAACCGAGATATTGCAAACCATGCTCTATCAGCAGATGCTTGACGAGTCATAGAATTTAACTTATCAGCAAAGTCAAATTCTTTAGCTAAAACACTACAGAGTTTTTGAAGGTCATTCTTGCCAACATCCTTGTTATCCATCCAATGTCTTAGAGCCTTGTTACGAACAAACAAAGCCGTTCTAATTGCTTCATCCAATAGATTGTATTGACTTTGTTTCCCTTTTAACTTGGCTTCTAAGACTAACATCGTTTTGATCTTTTGACGATAAATATATGTTAGCATATTTGTGTTCATATATGCCACACAAATATGAAAGAAATTAGATTAAGCATTAGAGTTCCAGAACATGAAATGAGAATTCTAGAAAAGTATGCAGAAAAAACAAAACGAACCAAGACAGATCTAGTTCGTGAATGGATTCGTTCTCTTGAGAAGATAATATCTGACTGCACCTAAAGGTGCTACGCATTCATGAGGACAGTGCTGAAGGAGGGTTTCCCGAACTCACAGCAACTGTCCGTCCCACACGCTCGTTGGAGTGGGCTTTCTGCTTTTATTGCTGTAAAGACAATCTTGAAATAGCAGTACAAACCGACTCAAACGCTATCAAAATTCTGAATCGCTGCAAATCCTTCCGACTCCGACGAGTGATTTCCTGGTCGTATGGAAAAGAGCGTTTGCATTCTAACACCCTGAGCAGCTTTCAACTCAGCAGTTACGTCTGAGATAAAGAGAATTTTTTCTGGCACTACTCCTATAGCATCGGCTATTTTGTGATAGCTCTGAGCCTCCCTTTTAGAACCAGTTTGGGTGTCAAAGTAACCACTGATAAAACCAGTCAAGTCTCCCACCTCGCTATAGCGAAAGAGGAGTTGTTGCGCTTGGACACTGCCAGAGGAGAAAATAAACAATCGCTTACCTGCCTTTGTCCAGCGTTCAAACGCGGGTTTTACGTCTGCAAAGATCTGCGATCGCAATGTACCATCCCGATACCCTTGCTCCCAAATCTTGCCCTGTAACGATTTTAACCCTGTTGATTTGCGGTCAATAGCAATCAAATGGTGTATGTACGCAACAGGGGCTGTCGCTTCCGTTCCTTGCCAATGCGGTACTGATAACCCTTGTGCCAAATTAGTTTCGTACTCTTGCCTTAACCATTGCAAATCGGTTTGCACCTCTACTTCCTGCTGCTGAGTTGTGAGAAAATTGGCTACATGGTCACGGGCAAACGGAAATAACACTCCAAAAACATAGTCAACCGGGGTGGTTGTGCCTTCAATATCGAGGAGGATAATCTCTGCTGTATCGGAATAGTGTGCAGTCATGACTAAATCAGTTAACAGTTAACAGTTAACAGTTAACAGTTACAGTTATCAATTATCAGTTAACAGTATCAACTGATAACTGATAATTGATAACTGACTATTCAGCGACATCCTAAGCTGTCACGAGTTGAGACGCCTGTCACCGGATTGATTCCATCAGCGCGATCGCACATCAACTTCGCTTCGTAAGTATCAAGGATTGCACCAGAAAAATCTGCTCCTGTAATGACTGCCTTCAAGAAGCGACTGCTGGTGAGAATAGCATCGGTAAAATTGGTGTTCGTTAAATTGGCTTCAGCAAAAATGACGCGATCAGCAAATGTTCCTGCAAATATTTGCTCCGCTTAAGTTTGCTTTCACAAACGACGCTTTGGTGATAATAGTTCCACTGAAATTTGTCTTTAAAGTTTGCCTCCTGCATATTTGCACCTGCAAAGTATGTTCCGTGTAAATCTTTATTGGAAAATCTTGATATCGTAAGTCGGCGAACGTGTAGTTAACGGTGTTTTCCTGTGCTAGAACAGCAGGGGTATTTACGAGCAACCAGCCAAGAGTCAGCCAAAGGAGGAACAGGACACCGCAAATAGAGTGTAACCAAGCTTGAACTTTCCGCTTCATTGATAGTTTACAAAATACATCTTTAATTCAGATACTAGCTTCGCTAGGGCTTGATTGAGCCTCCTCCTAAGTACTCAAGCTGGCAAAATCGAATAACTGGGTATCGGCGAGATGGGATGGGCAAACATTCTGAAGGCTACTAAATAAACTCTCAATCCTGCCAGGATTTTCTTTTTCCCAGGCTTGCAGCATTTGCTTGATTTGTGCTCGTTGTAAGTTTTCTTGAGAACCGCAAAGGTTGCATGGAATAATCGGAAATTGTCTGAGCTTGGCGTATTGCTCAATGTCATGCTCGGAACAGTATGCTAGTGGTCGAATGACTACGTGTTGCCTGTCGTCACTCAAAAGCTTTGGTGGCATGGCTTTGAGTTTTCCTGCATGGAACATATTCAGAAACAAAGTTTCCACAATATCATCCCGATGATGCCCTAGTGCAATTTTCGTAGCCCCTTCTTCGCTTGCGATACGGTAAAGAATAGCACGCCGCAAGCGTGAACATAAACCACACATCGTCTTTCCTTCCGGGATTACGCGTGTCACAATGCTGTAGGTATCTTCTTCTACTATCCTGTAAGGTACTCCCAGTGATTCCAAATATTCTGGCAATAGATGTTCTGGAAAACCTGGTTGTTTCTGGTCTAAGTTTACCGCAAGAATCTCGAAGTTTACTGGGGCTTTGCGCTGGAGGTTGAGTAGTATGTCGAGCATGGTGTAAGAATCTTTACCACCTGATAGGCATACCATAACGCGATCGCCATCGGAAATCATGTTGTAATCACTGATAGCTTTTCCTACCAAACTACGCAGGTGTACCTCCAGCTTTTTCAAGGTTTTGGAAGTTAAAACCTCCGTTGCTTCCATGAAATATCCCTCTGTTTTACGATTCTAAGAACAAATATAAGGAGAAATTTTTATATTGTCAGAAATCGGGACTCAAAATATCGACACTGCAAGAATTTCCATTATCATTCCGGTTCTTAATGAGGTGAATAATATAAAACAAGCTGTTGCCAGCACTCAACCAAGTACAAATGTGGAAGTGATTGTGGTAGACGGCGGTTCAAATGATGGTATTGCGGAAATTGCTGAATCTTTAGGTGTCAAGCTTATCTCTGCTCCTCGTGGTCGTGCTACTCAAATGAATGTGGGTGCTTTGGCTGCAAGTGGAAATATTTTGCTGTTTCTGCATGCAGATAGCCGCTTACCTGCTGAGTTTGATATTATGGTTCGCACTGCACTGCAACAAAGAGGGGTTGTGGCAGGTGCTTTTGCACTCAGGATAGACGCACAGCTATGGAGTTTGCGGTTGGTGGAATGGGGGGTGAATTGGCGATCGCGTTTTTTGCAAATGCCTTATGGAGATCAAGCCATTTTTTTAACAAAAGAAATATTTTATCTAATTGGTAAGTTTCCAGAACTCGCTATTATGGAGGACTTTGAACTGATACAACGGTTAAGGCGGACTGGAGGAATTACCATCATTGCTGTACCTATTTTGACATCTGCACGTCGATGGCTGAAAAACGGAGTTTTCAAAACCACGCTGACCAATCAAATCATTATTGTGGCTTATTTACTTGGTGTTTCTCCAAAGCGGATTATAAGCTGGTTCCGACGATAGAAATTAAGAAAGATTTAAGCTGCACATCATATAAGTGTCGTATTCTTAGTTTGATATAGCGATTGGAGATCTTGTCTGCAAAAGGTATTCTTAAATTGGAATAGAAGTATTAAAATTGCATCCTCCGGTGCTTAGTAGAGAAATGCTTGGAAGATATCTATCAATTTTTTAACTCACAAAAAATTGCAAAGATTGTCGTCCTTGTCAAGAAGGATTTTGCATTTTCAATTCTCAAAGGAGGTACACCAATGTCAGAATTCCAAAGAGTTACAGTTCGCCCGATGGATGAGTATAACCAGACATTGGTTTCTTACGTACATCCACAGAATTGGGTCAATCCTCAACCTGCTGATTATTACGACTTGGTAGTGATTGGTGCGGGTACAGCAGGCTTGGTGGCGGCTGGAGGTGCAGCACTTGTGGGTGTGGGTTTGAAAGTTGCCTTGATTGAAAAACACCTTATGGGTGGGGATTGTTTGAATTTTGGTTGCGTACCATCAAAGACTATTATCCGGTCTTCTCGGGTCGTTGGGGAAATGTGGAATGCGAAAAACTTTGGCATTCAAGCGCCAAGTCCATATATTGATGTTGATTTTCCTGAAGTTATGGCACGGATGCGGCGCATAAGAGCCGGGATCAGCTACCATGACTCAGCGGTGCGCTTTCAAAAGATGGGGGTAGATGTCTTTCTAGGGAACGCTCAGTTTGTCAGCAACGATACCGTGGAAGTTGGCGACAAAACTCTCCGGTTTAAAAAAGCGGTGATAGCTACGGGAGCCAGACCCATGTTACCTTCGATTCCAGGAATTGAAGAAGCGGGTTATCTGACGCATGAAACAGTGTTTTCTCTGATCCAAAAGCCCCAAAGCTTGGTGGTGATTGGTGGTGGACCAATTGGCGGGGAATTGGCGCAGGCTTTTCGACGCTTAGGTTGTGAGGTGACACTTTTGCACAAAGGAAGTCATATCCTCAATAAAGAAGATGCTGACGCAGCGGAGATTGTCGAAAAAGTCTTGATTCGCGAAGGAATTCGCTTAGTGCTGAATTCCCAGATACAAAAGGTGGAAAAGGCTAACGAGGGCAAAAATGTTTACTTTACCTGTAATGGTAAGCAGGATGTTGTTACAGTAGATGACATTTTAATAGGTACAGGACGCGCCCCAAATGTGGAAGGTCTAAATTTAGAAGCAGTCGGGGTAGAATACGACCAGCGCCACGGTGTGATCGTGAATGATTACCTGCAAACGACAAATCCTAGGATTTTTGCAGCTGGCGATATCTGCATGAACTGGAAGTTTACCCATGCTGCTGATGCTGCTGCGCGGATTGTAATTAGAAATGCACTGTTTTCTCCTTTTGGTTTGGGACGACAAAAACTCAGCAGCTTAGTTATGCCTTGGGTCACTTATACTGATCCCGAGATTGCCCATGTTGGAATGTACGAACACCAAGCGCAGGAAATGGGTATTGATGTCGCGACGATAAAAATACCATTTAGTGATGTAGACCGAGCGATCGCCGATGGTGAAGAAGAAGGATTTGTCAAAATCCACCATCCAAAAGGGTCTGATAAAATATTAGGCGCTACCATTGTTGCCCGCCATGCAGGTGAGATGATTTCACAGATAACAACGGCAATTGTTCATAATATTGGCTTGAACAAGCTGAGTCAAGTGATTCATCCTTACCCAACTCAAGCTGAAGCCATTAGGAAGGCTGCAGATGCTTACTATCTCTCCACTGCGCTCACACCAAACACCAAACGACTGTTAGCATGGGTGAAAAAGTTTTCTTAACTTTCAAAAAATGCTCTTGCGATTGGCGATTGAGGATGAGAAATTGGAAATATTTCCCAGTCGCTAGTCGCTAGTCGCTAATCTTTCAAAATTATGTGATGTTTGGAATCAAAGTAAATTTGACCTTGTTGTTGTAACTTGCCCATAAGTCGTGTAATAGTTACCCTGGTCGTGCAGCAGGCGCTAGCAAGTTCTTCATGAGTGAAGCGAACACTCAGGCGAATTCCCTCTGCTACTGGTTCACCAATTTCCTGTTTTAAAAGGAGTAATAATTGCTGAAAGCGGTCTTGTACTCGTCGTCTACCAGCAATCACCAAAAAAAATTCTGTTTGCCGTAATCGTTGATTAATTTTTGGTAACAAACTATGACTGAGGCTTGGTGAAGCAGCAATTTCTGCAAGGTCAATTGACACTAATTCTACTTCCGATAGAGCTGTTGCTTGGTAAGTGTGTAGCATGGTCAAAGTTGAACCAAAAACCATTCCTTCTGCTGCCAACCCAACCATGACTTCCTCGCCTGTTTCACACACCGTAGTCAGCTTGACACAACCTTGACACACATACCAAAGAGTGGTTAAGTTGAGGGAAATAGATTCTCCTTTGCAATATTTATGCCAGAGGCGGTCTTGAGTTAGGTCGCGGTCATTTTTCGACAGCGCTAATTCTACTTGTTTGCGTTCAGTAATATCACGTATCAGCCAGCGGAGTGCTATTGGCTTACCTTGCTGATTGCGGATAACTCCCACTGTCATGGCGGCGTCCAATAACTCGCCATCACGTTTTTGAATGCGTACGACTAACTCTTTTACCTTGGTGCATCCGCATATTTGGCTGAGGTAGCTGCGAAAAGTTGCACGATCTGGAAGCGCCACGAAGTTCACTATTGGTTTGCCTACCAGATACTGGTGTGACATTTTCAGTAGTGTCGCCGTCATATAGTTGGCTTCACGAATGATACCTAAGGTATCTGTTACTAAGTAGGCATCTGGTGCAAACTCGAATAAATCCTGGTAGCGTTGACGTTCTGCTTCTAGCAAAGTTCGTGTTTGTATAAGTTCTTCATTCTGCTGATGAAGTTCGTCTGTAGCCAAACTGACTATTTCTGAAGCACTACCAAGTTCGACAAGAGCTTGAGGGAGCACATCTGGCATGATAGGCATTGTGTTCAGATTTTCGTATAAATCTGTTAAACGCCTGTACATTCCCTGTGTGCGTTGGGTAAATTTGTCTATTTCTAATTTGTCTATATTCACTGCAAATTCCTACGATAAACCCTACGAAGATTGAAAAAAATATCCTACTCAATGAAGTATAAACATAATGCGAATTAAGCAAACCTACAGAACCAAATGACTAATATAAAAAAATTAAATTGCCTAATTTTTAGAGGCTAATCAAATTCAGTCTAGCGCAGTTCTAAATAATTTATGAGTAGGCAAAAGCTGGTTGGTAACGACCAGTAGGTGTTAGGTGTGATTGTTTCCCTCTGTACTACACAACAAGAATTTCACAACACCAATAGAATTGTTATATAACTTTACACTTTAACGTTTTCGGTAATATCCAATCAGCGACAATATTTTTCTAAAAAGTGTTGAGCTATAGGAGACAAGGAAAGTGATTATTCCTAAATCCACAATACATCTAACCAACAGAAAATAATAGCAGACATAAGCAAAATATTTCTTCTATCTCTAGTGAGAGAATACTAAAAATTGAAGTATATACAGAAAAATATCAAGTTTTACTTTTTACGTTTGCACTTTCTCGTAAACTAAGGTCAGAAACAGCTCTCAATTTCAATTCCTGACTTTCATTCCCTGCTGGGGATTCATAAGTAACTTGCCCTCCCTTATACATATTAAGTAGAATATACCATTTCGCATCACCCTCGTTGTATCTTATGCAAACTCCAAACGGTATGACTTCTACCTTCCAAGACGTATCGCGCAGGGAATTGCGAGAGTTAGTCAGAGTTCAATTACAAATGCTGCTGGAAGCTGGGGACTTGCAGGGAGCAAAAGCGATTCTGGTACCCGTACAGGCTCCAGATATTGCCGAAGCGATTGAAGGGTTACCAGAAGCAATGCACGCTTTAGCATTTCGCTTGCTTTCCAAACAAGAAGCAATCGAAGTTTATGAACATCTCGACTACAGCGTCCAAGAACGGCTGATCGAGGAATTGAGAAGTCAAGAAGTCCTTGATATAGTCGATAAAATGTCGCCAGATGACCGAGCTAGGTTATTTGATGAATTACCAGCAAAAATTGTGAATCGATTGCTGGAACAACTAAGCCCAAGCGAACGCCAAGCCACGGCTCAACTTTTGGGTTATGAAGCGGGAACAGCTGGGCGAATCATGACGCCAGAGTTAATTTCGCTGAAAGAAAATTTTACCGTGGCGGAAACTTTAGAGCGGATTCGCCGCTTAGCTAATGCGAGCGAGATGATTTATTATCTCTACGTCACGGATGCAGCAAGGCGTTTAACTGGGATTTTGTCCCTACGGGAGTTGGTGACGTCTCAACCTGAGCAAAGAATTGGCGACGTTATGAACCGTGATCCGGTGTTTCTTTATACCGATACAGACCAGGAAGAAGTCGCCAGGTTCATACAACGATACGACTTTCTGGCTGTGCCTGTGGTAGATCGAGAACGGCGTCTTGTAGGTATTGTCACTGTTGATGATGTTATCGATATCCTGCAAGAAGAAACCACTGAGGATATATACACCTTGGGTGGTGGTGTGCAATCCGGAGGCGACAACTATTTTCAGTTGGATTTAATCTCAGTAGCTCGCAAGCGGGTTGTATGGTTGTTGGTCTTGCTTGTGACCAACACCGTGACGGGAACTATTATTAGGTCACAAGAGGATATTTTGGCAAAAGTCGTGTCGCTGGCGGCGTTTATCCCCTTGCTGACCGGTACTGGCGGTAATGTTGGCGCGCAGTCTTCCACAGTGGTAATTCGCGGGATGAACACTGATGAAATTCGTGCTATGGGACCTTTACAAGTTATTGGACGCGAAGGTCTTGCTGGTGCATTGCTGGGAGGAATATTGGGGACGATCGCTACGGTGTGGGCTTTCTTGCTGCAAAAGAATTTAGAAGTGGCGATCGCAGTTGGAATCAGTCTTGTAGCCATTTCTATTTTAGCTTCTGTCTCTGGTTCCGCGCTCCCATTTTTGTTTCGCATCCTCCGTTTAGATCCGGCATTAATGTCAGCACCATTCATTACCACAGCAGTGGATGTATTAGGTGTTTTGATTTACTTCAACTTAGCGCGAGTTATTTTAAGGATGTGAGTTACGAAGAAGAACTCAGAACTCAGAACTCAGTAGCAATAATTCTGAATTTTGTATTCTGAATTCTTCACCTCTAACTCTTAACGAATGCGTGGATTTTAGATTTTAGATTTACAGATTCTGTTCACGCGTAGCGCCTCGTAAGTCGTGCAGACACGCCAGTGCGTAGCGTCTGGTGACAGGAGAAGATAAAAAGTTATTGGTAATCGCTTTTAGCGCTAAGAAAGTCGTAATCGTTATTTACGCTTGGTATTATCTTTCTTTGGACTTATAGATAAAAATGACACAATGCAATAAATAAGTTGCAATTTAAGTGATAAAATCACTGTGAGTCAAATGTTCTTGAGAAAACAGATAAACTCGGTTATCAGATTCCTATTACCAGCACTTTTCATACTTACTATCACTATTATTCCTTTTTCAAAAGCTAATCAGGCTGTATTACCAAAACCAAGGCAGACAAGCAATCCTATAACTATTGAAAATATGAAGCCAGGTACAACAGATTGGCAGTTGACCAATCCTGCTACCAGGCGGGAAATTGAAGGTTTAGATGATTATAATGCGCCGCAACTACGTCCCTCTGTTTTAAATGGTGACGCACAAGCTATTACCCGTAATATTTTCACCAAGATGGTGAGCAAATAATAAATTAGGAGGAGGAATTATGAAATTGTTTATCATTCATAATTCCTAATTCCTAATTCTCACAGGTTTGATGCCGTATCTGGAGCAACGATTTCCCCAGCCCCCAAATTCAGTATCAAGTCCTGATCGGTAATCAAGTCGGTGAGTTCCTTAACTTGTAAATTCATTTCCTCACAGGCTATGCGTAATTCTTGTGCAAAGGTGTTGAGGTCATCTCCATAGCCACATTGATAAGCAGCAGTTTCAATTCCCTGCTTGGCATTCGCTCTTGCACAATCTACCAATTCGGTGCCTTTGAGTGGTGTTTGAGATGCCATATCTGTAGTTATTATGTTTAATGAGGGTTTTCTTTGCTAAATTATCAGTAAGTTTATCAGTAAGTTTAAGATTATCTCATCTTCCTAATGGTTTATGAAAGTCAAGAGATAGAAATTATGAATTATAAAGATAAAAAATAATTTATAATTCATAATTTGCATTTTCTCATTGAATCTCAACTCTTAACCTTTTACCCGTTGACAACGGTACCACCGTTCGGGTGTAAAACTTGACCAGAGAAATAAGAAGAGTCATCTGATGCTAAAAATACATAGCTGGGTGCGACTTCTTCAGGTTGTCCAGCTCTTTGCATCGGGACTTGTTTGCCGAAAGTTTCCACTTTCTCTTCCGGGAAAGTAGAGGGTATCAAAGGTGTCCAAATTGGACCTGGTGCTACGGCATTTACACGTATTCCTTTTTCTACTAAACTTTGTGACAAGGAACGCGTAAAGGCAACGATCGCCCCTTTTGTGGAAGAGTAATCAAGTAATTCTGGGCTGCCTTTATAAGCCGTTACCGATGTGGTATTAATAATGGCGCTTCCTTCTTTAAGGTGCTTCAGCGCCGCCTTGGTTAAGAAAAACATCGAGAAAATATTTGTGCGGAAAGTACGCTCTAATTGCTCTTTGCTAATCTCCTCAATGCTTTTTTTTGGATGCTGTTCAGCGGCGTTGTTGACTAAAATATCCAGTTTGCCAAACTCATCCACAGTTTGTTGTACAGCTTGCTGACAAAAAGTTTCATCGCCAACATCGCCAGCTATCGTGACAGCACGACGCCCAAGCGATTCCACCAAATGTTTTGTTTCTTTAGCATCGTCGTGTTCGCTGAGGTATAAAATTGCCACATTTGCTCCTTCTTTAGCAAATGCGATCGCCACTGCACGACCAATACCACTATCTGCACCAGTAATCAAGGCGACTTTGTCTTTTAGCTTGTCACTTCCCTTATACTGGGGATCATCTGCTTTGGGTTTTGGCGTCATTTGTGATTCAACGCCTGGTGCTTCCTGAGTTTGAGGTGGCTGTAATTGTTCTTCTGGCATACTATAATGCTCCCTAGAAATAGACAACGCAAAAAATCACATCTCAAAACTAAACCTTGGATCGATAATTCAATCCAAGGTTTCATTTTTGTGTTCGCTCCCAATTGCCATTTACCAGTTTAGGCTTTTCCCCCGTTTGTCAGCCTATCGTACTCATTGCCAAAGCAACTATACGCAACTGTTATTAAGTTTCCTCACACCTGACGCACGCTCTTAATCTGACAATTGAACACAACTACACAACTCTACCGTAATGAAAGATTTAAAACTTCCATATGTCTATTAAATTAGCTGTTGTGTTGCTGGTATTTATCGCTCTTTAGATGTAAAGAAACTCAAAACTACTCAATCTAAAGACGTAAAAACAATTTATACAAAAAAAGAAGAACTCACAAACCAGTTGTCGGTCATCATTTCCCTATCCATGACACTTCTTCCATTTCTTCTTTTTGAGCTCTTCTTTGCGCCTAGTGCGCCTGGTGCGCGAAACAAAAGAATTTATGCAACAGGTCTACTGAACTCCAGTCCCAGTCCTACAAAATCAAAAATGAGTTCTTCCTTACGGATTACTTCAAGTTTTATTTATTTCTCCCTTGGATAGTAGAAATCATGATAAAAAAAGCCGTATGTAAAAGAAGTGTTGCACCGACATTCATTCAAAGATTAATTAGGATATACCAGAGTTAGACAGTGCTAAACAAAGCAAGGCAGGGCTAAACAATTCAAAACACCTAAATCCAAGAGCTAATCGAAGCAACCAGGCTGATGTGCGAGTATAAAAGCTTATTTGTGGAACAAATTATTACTATGCAAACGCTCAATATTTCCTCTTTAGAACCAACGGACAATTTTCGCGATCTTCAGTTAACTTTACGCGATCGCTGGAAAACTACCGAGATATTTGATAACAGCGATGCGGATATTTTAGTTATTCCCTCCTGAGCATCGACCAACGAGAACTCAAAAAAATCGAAGGTTGCGAACATTATGAGGAACGACTGCTATTTTCCTTGATTCGGTTGCAGAATCCCCGCACTAGGGTGATTTATATTACATCAATGCCGATGCACCCCAGTGTCATTGATTATTATCTGCAACTTTTGCCGGGAATTCCTTTTTCTCATGCTCGCAATCGCTTGCTGCTACTTTCGACTTATGATTCCTCTCAAAAACCCCTTACTCAAAAGATTTTAGAACGCCCACGCTTGCTTAAGAGAATTCATCAAGCCTTGAGGCTCGACAAATCATTTATGGTGTGCTATAATTCTACGGAATTAGAAGCGGAATTGTCTTTAAAATTAGGAGTGCCGCTGTACGCTGCCGCACCAGATTTGCAAATTTGGGGAACGAAAAGTGGCAGTCGGCAAATTTTTGCTGAAAGCGAAGTTGCGCTTCCAGATGGCAGCGAAAGAGTTTGGAATGATATAGATTTGGCAGAAGCTGCTGCGGAGTTGTGGGAACGCCAGCCAACATTAAAACGGATGGTGGTGAAACTCAACGAAGGAATTTCCGGAGAAGGAAATGCGCTGTTGGACTTGAGACCGATAAACAATTTAGCACCTCCAGGTGGTTCTCATGCCGAACGGGTAGAAGCGATGAAAGAGCGCTTCCAAACTATGCGCTTTCAAGCAAAACAAGAGAATTGGGAGAATTTTTCTGGACGAATCGCCGAGTTAGGGGCAATTGTTGAGGCATTTGTAGAGGGGGAAATCAAGCGATCGCCCTCTGTGCAAGGACGCATCACACCCAATGGCGAAGTGGAAATCCTCTCAACCCACGACCAAATCCTAGGAGGACCAGACGGTCAGATTTATCTTGGTTGTCGATTTCCCGCCGATGAAAGCTATCGGCTGCAATTGCAGCAGATAGGGTTAAAAGTTGGCAGAAATTTGGCAAAAAAAGGCGCAGTAGAAAGATTTGGCGTTGATTTTATCGCCGTAGATAAAGGTGATGGACAGTGGGACATTCAGGCGATTGAAATTAACCTGCGTAAAGGTGGTACGACCCATCCGTTTATGACCCTAAAATTAATGACGAACGGTCGCTATGAACTCTCGACAGGTTTATTTTACAGTCAGCAAGGGCGTCCCAAATACTATATGGCTACTGATAACTTACACAAACAACGCTATCAGGGGCTTCTGCCCAATGACTTGATGGACATCATCGCTCATCACAGACTGCACTTTGACACCGGAACCGAGACAGGAACGGTATTTCATTTGATGGGTTGTCTTTCCCAGTTTGGTAAGTTGGGATTGACGAGCATAGGCGATTCTCCACAACAGGCGGAAGAAATTTATCACAAAGTCGTTAAAGTCTTGGATGAAGAAACTTCCAGCAACAATAACGATTTCTCCTCGGAATCGGAATACACCTTCCCTATCACCTGGGATGGATGTAGCTGTTAGGGACTTCCAAATAAAAAAATATCCCAAATTTTCTTGTGGGATGGGTGTCCCCACCCGTCCTTTGTATTCAGGGCGGGCTTTCCTGCCCAACGCCAGTCGCCTACGGAGGGAAACCCTCCAAAGGGCGCTGGCTCCCCCACAAGATGGATAATTTATTTCTTGGAAATCCCTTAATTGTAGAGACGCGCCATGGCGCGTCTGTAGATTTGTTGGCGTGTGGCGCGTCTGTAGATTTGTTGGCGTGTGGCGCGTCTGTAGATTTGTTGGCGTGTGGCGCGTCTGTAGATTTGTTGGCGTGGCGCGTCTGTAGATTTGTTGGCGTGGCGCGTCTGTAGATTTGTTGGCGTGGCGCGTCTGTAGATTTGTTGGCGTGTGGCGCGTCTGTAGATTTGTTGGCGTGGCGCGTCTGTAGATTTGTTGGCGTGGCGCGTCTGTAGATTTGTTGGCGTGGCGCGTCTGTAGATTTGTTGGCGTGTGGCGCGTCTGTAGATTTGTTGGCGTGGCGCGTCTGTAGATTTGTTGGCGTGTGGCGCGTCTCTACATTTATTGGTTGTTAGTTGTTAAAAATACCACTAACTATTATCAACGAACTGTTTCTCTGTCCCCAGTTATGTACAATCGACTCAGGCTATGTCTTTGAGCGCTTGTGTTCCACATCAATCAAAATGCAGTTCATTGCATTAATTCAGATTGTCCACGTCCTTATCCCCAGCCTTGGGGAAACAAATTTTGCCACACCTGTGGCGCACCGGTACACCTTTTAGACCGCTATGTCCCACTCCAACGTTTGGGATCAGGTGGTTTTGCTCAAATTTATACAGTTTGGGATCAAAAGACGCAAACAGAAAAAGTGCTGAAAGTGTTGGTGGAAAGTTCACCAAAGGCGTTGGAATTGTTTGTCCAAGAGGCTGCGGTTTTAAGAAGTTTGCGACACCCGGGTGTTCCCAGAGTCGATGCTGATGGGTATTTTTCTGTAGAGATGTTGTCTGCAACGACTCTACAAAACAATCTCAACCCTCACCAGTTCCGTTGTTTGGTGATGGAAAAAATTAACGGTCAAACTCTAGAGGAAATATTTGAGCAGTATCCCCAAGGGTGTCCCCAGGAGTGGGTGTTAAGTTGGCTTGTCCAAGCCGTGGAGATTTTACAGGAGTTACACAGCCGCAAGATTATTCACCGCGATATCAAACCTTCTAATTTAATGCTGCGTACCCACCCAGCGTCTTTAAACAAGGGGGGGACAAAGAGGGATCAGCTCGTACTGATTGATTTTGGTGGAGCAAAACAATTTAGTTCCAACCAGTTTGGTTTAAAGGCTTCCTCAACTCGGTTGTATTCTTCTGGCTACAGTCCCCCAGAACAAATTGCTGGGGGAGTCATCGGACCTGGTGCTGATTTTTATGCCCTCGGTCGAACGATGATTGAGATGTTAACCGGCAAATCTCTCTCGGAGTTGGAAAATCCCGTGACGGGAGAGTTCATTTGGCGCAATAAGGTAAATGTCAGTCCTCAACTCGCAGATTTTCTAGATGAGATGATACAGGAGGATGTGCGATCGCGTCCAGCAAACGCCGCAATCATTCAAAAACGTCTCGGAAAAATTTCCCGAGTATCGCCACAGCAGGCGGTATTTTCTCAAATAGAGCAATCTTTTCGTCAGGGGTTTGGACAAGCAAAGGGATTTTTATCCCAAGTTGAAGACTCCGTTGGACAAGCACTGACTACCTCTGCTCACGCCGTCGGTAACACGACTCTCTTTATATTCAAGGGGATTTTCAACATCTTACTCGCCTGTCTGGACACATTTTGGACAATGCTTCTCACCGGCATAGGCGCTAGTTCTGGTGCAATCGGTGGGTTTGTTTTGGCGTCTGGGACAACCATAGACGAAGATGTTACCAGATTCATGTCTCATCAGCTACCGGCACTGGTGACAACGACTCCAGCTATCTCAGGATCAGAGTTTCTTTTGTTTGCAGGAGCTGGCTTGGGAACCGCATGGGGACTAACGCTTGCAGGGGGTTTTGGTCAGAAGCGACGGTTTTTTGTAACGTCGTTGATGGGTATTATTAGTTATGGATTCGGTTGGCTAGTTTTACAATTAATCACACCACAAGATGGAGGTGAGGGATTAGTAGGATTGATTTTAGCAGGTGTTTCTCTGCTCACCATAAGTTTGGGTCTTCGCAGTCATCATATCGTTCATGCTGTGATTGCTGCATTTGGCACCGCTGTTGTTTTTGCGGTTTTGATTGTTTTAGGATTTCCAACAAATATATTTGACTTGTTTCGCTCACCTGGCTGGAACGAGATATGGCTTCCGGTGACTTTTTTTGGTTTTGTCGGCGTTTTGCTCAGCTTCTGGTTAGGGGTGAGTTACTACCTCATTGTACCTGGGTTGCGCTTGTTGGGCTGGCGTTAACTCCAGAGGAAGCAGGGGGACAAATCAATTCAAAATTCGCTCATTCACGCATTCGCTCATTCAAAATTCGCTCATTCAAATTCGGAGTTTCTCCCTCATCTCTCTCATCTCCCTCATCCCCCTCACTTCCTTACTCCCTTACTCCCTCACTCCCTCATGCCCCACCTAAAAATTAATTCCCCCCAGCCCTTGTTATATAGGCTCGGGGGGAACAAATAAGTCGTAGGCTATAGAGTTTCTGTATAAGTCTCAAGATATTTTTATTGTATTAACCATGTTCACTTTTGAACAGTGTAATTACAACAATTTACGTAAATTTAATAACTTCTTTATTAGTTCTTTATTTTTACTATTTTTTAAACTAGTCCTATATGTAAGTATAACAGTACATATTCGTCCAAATTTTCTAACTTGAGTCTATCTGTAAAAATATGAACATTAAGATTCTCACAACTACCGTCCTGTTTACCTTTTTTGGGTTGACAGCACAAGCCTTTGCACTGAATGAGCAAGACTTGGAACTCTTGAAAACAACCAATGCTTGTCCGCGTTGTGATTTAAGTGGTGCTGACTTATCTCAAGCTAATTTAAATAAAGTAAATTTACGAGATGCAAATTTAAAAGGTGCTAATTTATCTCAGGCAAATCTCTCAAATGCGGATCTCACGGGTGCCAACCTAGAAACAGCGGTATTAACTTCGGCGAATCTAAAGGGCGCTTCCTTAACAGGTGCGAATCTCAAATCCGCATCCCTGGAAAATGCCGATTTGAGTGCTGCTGGGTTCATAAGTACCAATTTGGAAGCTGCTAATCTTAAAGGCGCTAAATTGCAGTACACAAACTTCCGGGGCGCAAACTTCCGGCTGACAACAATGCCTACAGGCGTCGTCACTTCTAACAAACCCTATTGGTGGTCATTACAGCGTGAAACTCAAAAAGAATGTGACAAGTTTAAAACTGAGAAGGTTCCTGGTTCAACCTGCTACGGGGAGTGAGGAGGAGTGAGGGGGATGAAGGAGATGAGGGAGAAACTCCGAATTTGAATGAGCGAATTTTGAATGAGCGAATTTTGAATTGATTTGTCCCCTAGCCCGACTTGCAAAAAATATGGAAGTTAAATCAGCAGTTGGTTAACATTTCTTTATGATGAGAAAAATGCCAAAACAGTATGTAATTTAATTCACCAATGCTTACTCGTATTAAAGACTTAGCAACAAAACTGGCACCCCGCTTAATTGAAATTCGCCGTCATATCCATTCTCACCCAGAACTCAGTGGTCAGGAGTACCAAACATCTGCCTTTGTTTCTGGTGTTTTATCTTCTAGTGGTCTTCACGTACAAGAAGGAGTGGGTAAAACCGGCGTCATTGGAGAACTGCAAGGGACTGGCAAAGATGAGCGTTTATTGGCAATTCGCACCGATATGGATGCGTTGCCAATTGTAGAACGCACTTGTTTAGAGTTTGCCTCTCGCTCACAAGGTATCATGCATGCCTGTGGTCATGATGTCCATACAACTGTTGGCTTGGGAACGGCAATGGTATTGTCTCAGATGGCAGAGGAGTTACCGGGTCGAGTCCGGTTTTTATTTCAGGCAGCAGAGGAAATTGCTCAAGGTGCTTCTTGGATGGTGAACGATGGGGCAATGGACGAGGTTTCAAATATACTGAGTCTTCATGTATTCCCCTCTATACCCGCAGGTTCCATTGGTGTGCGTTACGGGGCTTTGACGGCGGCTGCAGATGATTTAGAGATTATCATTATCGGGGAATCAGGACATGGCGCTCGTCCTCATGAGGCGGTAGATGCTATCTGGATTGCTTCGCAAGTCATAACCACACTCCAACAAGCGATTAGCCGAACGCAGAATCCTTTACGTCCTGTAGTATTGAGCATCGGGAAGATTGAGGGTGGTAGAGCGCCGAATGTGATTGCTGATAAAGTGCAGTTGTTGGGAACTGTGCGTTCTCTCCATCCGGAAACCCGTGCTAATTTACCAAATTGGATTGAAAAAATCGTCGCTAACGTCTGCAATTCCTACGGCGCAAAATACCAGGTGAATTATCGCCAAGGTGTCCCTAGCGTGCAAAACGATTATTTCCTCACGCAGTTGTTGCAGTCAGCAGCAGAAGAAGCATGGGGTAGCGATCGCGTTCAAGTGTTACCCGAACCTTCCCTTGGTGCTGAAGATTTTTCTGTTTATTTAGAAAAAGCTCCCGGTTCGATGTTTCGCTTGGGTGTCGGTTTCAGAGATAGAATCCTGAATTACCCGTTACACCATCCCCTGTTTGAAGTTGATGAATCTGCCATTATCACTGGGGTTGTCACTATGGCATATACGGCTTATAAATACTGGCACCAGAATTGTTAAACGAAAACACTCAAATAAATACAACAAAACTCCCAGCACCAAGTGATGGGAGTAGCTATTAGAGCGAGAGTCATCACCAGACGCAAATTTTTGCGTCTAGTGATTCCTACCAACTACTTAGCGCTGACAACGCCCTGTTTTTGTTGAATCTGGGTTTTAGCAGCTTTGAATTCTGTAGCCATTTGCTCGCTTTGCTCGGTGCTCAAGTTGTTGCGAATAGCAGCGAACATTGTGCTTTCTTCTTGACGAATGTGGTCGCCAACAATGTCCATGAGATTTTTGATTTTACCTTTGAATTGATCCATGTTAGAGGGGTTGATACCCTGAATTTCCGCTAACATTTTCTTCATTTCAGCTTGCTCGTCAAAAAGTTCTTGAGTCTCATTCTGACCGTAGAAAGGACGGACTCTGGGGTAGACGACTTGCTCTTCAGCTTCAGCGTGAGCGCTCAGATCCTTGAAGAGTTGACCGAAGTACTCTTGAATCTTTTGTGGGTCTTGGCTTGCCAGAATTTCGGTGAATAGCGTATTTGTCTTGTTGTGATCAAGGCGGATAACATCCTGGATGTTCAAATCCTTCTTGTCACTGGTTTGGGTAACTGCGCTACCTACCGCGCCACTTACTGCAGCCATAGCGTCTTGAACGCGTGCCCAAATACCTTGATCCGCTTCTTGTCCGGTCAATTCGCGAACACCCAAAATTTCCAGAACGCCTTTGAGCTGCTCTTGGTGAGCGCGGTTCTCAAAGTTGACGGTGTTAAGAGGTCCAATTGCCAGCAACACGTCAGCACCAACTTTTTGTGCTGCTTTGTGAATTGTCAAGCCGGTCATGGTTTGCTGGTGCTTCAGCAATTCATGCTGAAATACTTTTTCGTACACGCTCAGTTCAGAGCCTTGCTGCAATTCACGAATCTTTTGAACCATTTGTGTAACGGTGTTGTCTGGCTCGGCTTGGATGCCATACTGACCGATTACAGTTTCCAGAATGCCCAGATTTTTTCTATCACTCTCGAGAAAGTCCCGGAGGCGCTGAGCGATTTCTTGATCGTTGACTTGTCTGATCAACTGTTCTTCATTTTCAATAATCAAGTTTTGAATCGCCTTCATGTCTGCCAGCTTAATGGCAATAGCAGAACGCTTGGTATCGTCTAATGTTGCAACCATTTTTCTGGTTCCCCTCTGGAAGTTTTTCGTGTTCATTTCTACTCTCAAATTTGCACAAGAATCAAATCGGTTCCATCTTTCTTTTGACCGATAGGCTGCAAAACTTCGGGTAGAAAAATGAAATTAAACTTCAAAAATATTTATATATACTTTTAGATAGATAGGCGATCTACCTATGCTCCATCGCTAGATAGATAAATTTATTATGCCAATTTTCTAGATTGACGCAAGGATGGTCAAACAGGAGATAAAGTCATAATGCCCGAGAATCAGGGGCTTGGAGAGCAGGCGCTGAATAAAGCCGCAGAAATAGGGTTATCTAGCCAGTTAGATGAAGTAGAAAATTTGAATGTAGATGTCAAAACAGATCCATTAAAACTGCTTCAAGGCGAGGTTGATGCAGTCTCAATTGAAGGCGAAGGATTGGTAATGCAAAAAGACCTCCGCGTGGAGGAGTTGCAAATGCAAATGGGTAGCGTTGCCATCAATCCTCTGAGTGTAGCTTTTGGTAAAATTGAACTCACCAAACCAACTCAAGGCAGTACGCGGGTTGTTTTAATCGAAGACGATATCAACCGTGCCTTCAATTCAGAGTATGTCCGTTCACAACTGCAAAGCCAGAAAATTCATGTCAACGGGCAATTAATGACGATTGTTCCTCAACAGGTAGATTTTCGTTTACCTGGTAATAGTAAAGTTGCAATAAGCGCTTCTATTCTATTAAGAGAAAGTAATGAAACTCATCAAGTCGCTTTTTCAGCAGTACCCAAAGTGGGTGCTAACGGACAAACAGTTTCTCTAGAAAATGTAGAGTATGGCGACACAAAGGAAATATCTCCAGATTTGACAAAAGCTTTGGTAGATGCAACAAGCGAAATTTTGAATCTAAGTAATTTTGATTTAGAAGGAATGACCCTACGAGTTAAGCAACTCGAGGTGCAAACAGGTAAACTAATACTGCAAGCTGAAGCTTATGTAGAGCAAATTCCCTCTGCATAAAATCAGGATACAAAAAAATACTAAAAATCATGGAAACTACAGAGAGAGCTTCGACACCGTTCCCTAATCTGCCACCAGTTATTGAAAGTGATGATAGAGAGTATAACGATACTGGTGTACCTAGCACAGTTGCGATCGCAGGGCATCCCTTACACCCCCTGAGTGTCATTTTTCCCATTGCCTTTTTAGCCGCCGCCTTGGGAAGCGACTTCGGCTACTGGTTAACTCGCGATTTCTTTTGGGCAAGGGCTTCACTGTGGTTAATCGGACTCGGATTGGCTGCAGGCGTAGTAGCAGCGCTCATCGGCATGAGCGACTTTTTGCAAATTGAACGAGTCCGCAAGCGTTCCGCAGGCTGGGCGCACATGATTCTTAACGTGGCTATCCTAGTCTTGACACTCGTCAACTTCATCTTACGTCTGGGCGATCCTGCATCAGCAATATTACCTTGGGGACTTATAATCTCACTTATTGTCGGTACCCTGACGAGTGCTTCTGGCTGGTTCGGTGCCGAACTATCCTATCGCCATAAAATTGGTGTGGTGGGTGCTGGTAGCAGAAGATACCCCTAACTAGAAGAACCAGAGGAGAAAGGAGTAGGGAGAAGGGGAGAGGAATTTTCCCCCTTGCACCCTGCTTCTTCTTTGACAAGATTTTAGATTTCGCATACAAGCCAAAAAGCTTTGGTGCAAGGGCTAAAATCTTCTTTAGTCCTTAGTTCCTAAAAAATGCTATCAAAACAAACTCAAAGCTTTTATATCATCCCCTCCCTGCTCATCGTTATAGCGATGGGCTTTTTCTTTAAGTACTACACTGGTTTTGCCCATGAGTGGTTTAATGATTACGGAGCCGCTGTCTTTTACGAAATATTTTGGTGCTTGTTTGCATTTCTATTTTTTAGCAGTGGAACGGCAGTCAGGCAAATTCCTCTGTGGGTATTTATCATCACCTGCATACTGGAATTCTTGCAATTATGGCATCCAGCTTTATTAGAGGAATTCCGCGCTACGTTGATAGGTAAATGGTTAATTGGAACCACCTTTGCTTGGTGGGACTTTCCGCATTACCTGTTGGGTTGTATTTTGGGTTGGTTGTGGTTGCGACAATTACAAGCACAAGGTTATGCAAAAAAAAGTTAAAGTGAAACCGAATTCAAAAGTTCAAAAGATTGAGGAACAAGCTGACGGTAGTCTTAGCGTGCATTTAAAATCCCCTCCTGTAGATGGTAAGGCTAATGAAGAGTTAATTAAACTACTAGCAGAAAAATTTGATGTGCCAAAATCGCATATCACAATTAAGTCTGGTTTATCTTCTCGGCAAAAGCTGGTTCAAATTGACACTGACTAAACAATTTAAAATTCAAAATTAGACTTCACTTGAAAATAAATAATTATACGTAAAAATTTTATTGATAATTAGATTTCTTGCAATAATCTGGTTGCGGGCTATTTGAAACCGCAGATGCACGCAGATAAACGCGATAAAGTATCTGTGTGTATCTGTGGTTTGATATTTCAACAAATTGACTTTTGCATACAATAGGTGGATTGAAAAACCCGTCCTAGAGGAGGACGGGAGATACGCCAGCTATACATGAAATTAATTGTTTTGAAAGCAAAATTACCAAGGCTTCAATTCTTCCGTAATACTGATATAGCTGGGTTGTGCTTTCACCCGCTCTATCCAAGCTTCGATAGCAGGAAATTGTGTTAAATCAAATCCACCTTCATTAGCTACATGAGTGTAAGCAAATAAACTAATATCAGCAATCGTATAACGCTCTCCTACCAAAAAAGTATGGTTGGATAAATGTTTTTCCATCGTCCTAAGAGCTGCGTAACCAGGTTCACGTTTTTGCTCTATGGCTTCATGGTATTCCTGAGCTTTACCTAGAATAGAAATCCAAAATCTCGATGTAGCAATATAAGGCTCATGGCTGTACTGTTCAAAGAATAACCATTGCAGAACTTGGGCTCGTAAAAAACGGTCATAAGGTAAAAATTCTGTCCCTTCACTCAGATACACCATGATCGCATTTGATTCTGCTAAATATTTCCCTGGTTCTACTTCCAAAACCGGAATTCTTCCGTTTGGATTTTTACTTAAAAATTCTGGCGTTCGAGATTCATTTTTAGTAATGTTAACCTCTACCCTTTCAAAAGGCATACCCATTTGCGTCAATAAAAGACGAATCTTGTAGCCATTGCCTGAGGGTAAAAAATCATACAAACGCAGGATTTCCATGCCAAAAAAAATAGGGATGAAATGGTTGATTAATCATGCAGTAAAAATACAGCATCTCATCGAAAAAGACAAATAGATATGATAAAATCAGTAGATATATAGCATTTTAGTACGATACACAATTCTCTGAAAGATAAAAATTAAAAGTAATATTTGTTGCAGTATTTGGGTGTTTAATTTTAATTGGTGGTCAAGGAAAAAATATGTGTGGAAGATTTACTTTGAGCCAAACAGCAGAAGCTATATACCAAACCTTCCATGTAAACAAAATTCCCGACCTAGAGCCGCAATATAACATTGCTCCTACGCAAATGGTGGCGGCACTCTTGTATAACCCAGAAAGCAAGCAGCGTCAATTTCAAAAGTTACGCTGGGGGTTGATTCCCTCTTGGGCTAAAGACCTAGGAATGGGATCAAAGCTGATCAATGCTAGGGCAGAAACAGCGGCAGAAAAACCAGCTTTTCGGTCTGCATTCAAGCACCGTCGCTGTTTGGTGGTGGCGGATGGATTTTACGAGTGGCAGACAAAAGAAGGCAAAAAACAGCCATTTTATTTTCATCTGAAAGAAGGAAAACCTTTTGGCTTTGCAGGCTTATGGGAGCAATGGCGATCGCCTCAAGGAGAGGAAATCACCTCATGTACAATTTTGACTACGAAGTGCAACGAATTACTGGAACCGATCCACGAACGTATGCCAGTGATTCTTCAACCGCAGGATTACTCACTGTGGTTAGATCCCCAAGTGCAAACACCCGAACCACTACAGCAGCTATTGCACCCGTACCCATCAGAGGCGATGATGGCTTACCGAGTCAGCACAGTGGTCAACAGCCCTAAACACAATAGTCCAGATTGTATTAAGCCTTTGTAACTCGCAATGAGCTACCAATCAGTTACATTAGCTTGTAGTGAACGCTCCTTTATGCGATCGCTACCAACCCAGTCCGCAGTAATGATTGTGGCAAACCTATCACATAAGCCCTTATGTCAAGAAGCCAGAAAAACAATAACTTTATTGACAAAACCTTTACGGTTATGGCAGATATAATCCTCAAGATTCTGCCAACCAATAAACAAGCCAAAGAAGCTTTTGCTTATTACCGAGATGGTATGTCAGCGCAGGCAGATGGAGAATACGCCGAAGCTTTGGAAAACTACAAAGAAGCCCTAACACTAGAGGAAGACCCCAACGATCGCAGCTATATCCTGTATAATATGGGGCTCATTTATGCTAGCAATGGCGACTACGAAGAGGCACTGGAGTTATATCACCAGGCTCTTGAGTGTAACGCGATCCTACCCCAAGCCATAAACAACATCGCCGTCATTTATCACTATCAGGGCGAAAAAGCGAAGGAAGCAGGAGACGACGAATTGGGAGAAGCACTGTTCGACAGAGCCGCCGATTATTGGATTAGAGCTATTCGCATGGCTCCGAACAACTACATCGAAGCCCAAAACTGGCTGAAAACTAGTGGACGCTCTCAAATTGACATATTGTTGTAGTCGTTAGTCATTTGTGAGCTAGCGCAGCCAAGGAGTGTTTCCAACGGTCACCGCGACTGGTGAGACCAGTCCTGTTGGCGCACCCTGCCCGCAGGGCTTAGGCGGTGAGACCAGTGCTGTTCGCGTTCGCGTAGCGTGCGCTTTGCGCTCAGCGTGCCCGAAGGGCGAATGAGGGTTTCCCGCGCCCAGGGAACTGGCTCTCCCGTTGGGCTCTCCCGTTGGGTCATTAGTTATTTGCTAATGACTAATGACTAATGATTAATGACTAATGACCAAGGACTAACCATGATAGACAGTGAACAAGTTCGCAAAGTAGCTCATCTCGCCCGTTTAGAGTTGACACCCGAAGAAGAAGAGAAATTCACAACTCAGTTAGGTAGTATTCTTGACTATTTTGAACAACTGAGTGAATTGGATGTCAATAATGTGCCACCGACAACACGGGCAATTGATGTCAGTAATGTCACACGCGCAGATGAACTGCAACCTTATCCCAACCGTGAAGACATTCTCCAGAGTGCGCCTGAACAAGAAGGCGACTTTTTCAAAGTGCCTAAAATCCTCAACGAAGAATAGCAATTAGTCCTTTGTGAGTCAGCGCAGCCAAGGAGTGTTTCCAACTGTCACGGCGACTGGCGTGCCTCCTGCGGAGGAGATACCCGAGGATCGTTTGTCCGTATACAAATAGCCAATGACGAAGGACTAATGCCTATTGACGTACTCCCCGGCATAAATGCGCGGGGATTCTCGAATGATGTTACGAGGCGGACTGAAGTCGCGCCTCTCCACCATTCTTCTTGCTTCTTCGACTCTTAACTAGACGGTTTCCCGTCCCCGTCAGACCGTCTCCACAAGCATTTTCTAACACGCTGCGACAAGAGCGCATTGATACCTCTGTTCCGTATCACTTGAGCAGCTGCCACATCACGATGTGTGGTGTAGCCGCATTCAGGACAAGAATGTATTCTGTCTTTTAATTCTTTGTTTCCGGTATGTGTATCGCATTGCGGGCAAACTTGTGAAGTATAGTCCTTGTCCACTTTGGCAAAATACACACCTCGTTTCCAACACACCCATTTAAGGATTTCAACAAATTGTCCAAATCCAGCATCAAGAGTGTGTTTGCCCAACATCCCTTTTGCCCACGTCCGAAAATCGATGTCTTCAACAAACACCATTCCAGCACCATTACAAAGCTTGTGAGCAAGCTTGAAATGCCAGTCTTTGCGAGTATCCGAGATGCGTTGATTAGGAATTTAGCCGCTTCGTCACGAGCATGGGTAACGAGGGTCTTTTCTTCACTAAGTTCAAGTTTTAATTGTTCAGGTAAAAACGTGGCAATATTCTGTTTAATTTCCACAGCTTCAGATTTTGAACCAACTACTCCCAGAGGATAAAAGTGCGAACTCAATCATTTCGGATGACTCTACTAAAGCCAGTCATCCCTCCTAGGATGGATTTTTGACTGAACGAATCGTACGCTAATCCCGCAAGAAGCCTCACGCTTACCCGGAACGGGAGGCGTTTAGCTGCCTATCGGAACAAAGACGAGATACACTGAAATCACTTTCTGTGGATGGGTAAAATTCCAGCAGTACTAAGGTTTGAACAATCTTTGTACCTGTTCACCTGCGCGGAGGGGCGTCTCGTGCAGTATAAATAAAGCGAGAGTTTTTGTCCGACGGGATACCGGGAGTCGCTCTTGAGCCCACACTGACAGCTTGCTGTCAGTATGGGAGTACGTCACAGGCTACCGATATTAGTCAGCCCTAAAACGATACCAACCCCGATCAGATGCCCAAAACACATAGCGCCAATGAATGCCGGAATGCTTATAGGCAGTAGAGGTACCTTGGGACCAACTTTGGGCTTCTCAATCTTGAAAGTGAGCAAAAGAGCTACTAAACAGCTGACGCTGATGATTATTGATACATTGGTGTTCCACGCAGGTGTTGCGGGAACAGTTGCGGCGGCTGCTAGTAAGATTGATGAAATCAAGTTTTTCTCTCCTAAGTTAAAAATTGACAAGTGGTCAGTAATCTGAAATTACCGAGATCAATACTGATTACTTACTGTGTAAACCACAAAGATTATAGAATTACAAAGGAAAAAACTTGCAATTGTTTATACAATTGAGATTTTTTGTAACTATTACTACCACTATCAAAAATATCTATGCGGATTAAGATTTGCGGAATTACTCAACCACAACAGGGGAAGGCGATCGCCTCACTGGGTGCGACAGCATTGGGATTTATTTGTGTCCCCGCTTCACCCCGTTATGTTAACGTAGACCAAATTCGTGCCGTCGTGGAACAACTGCCCGAAAAAACCGACAAAATTGGAGTTTTTGCCAACTCGACGGCTCTTGAAATTACTCAAACTGTGGTTAATTCTGGTTTGACTGGCGTCCAACTGCACGGAGATGAATCTCCAGAATTTGCTGTGGAGTTGCGTCAATTGCTACCGAACGTCGAAATTCTCAAAGCTTTGAGAATACGTAGTTTTGAAGATATTGACAAAGCAGCTATGTATACTACAACCGCAGATACGCTGTTACTAGATGCTTATCATCCGCAGCAGCTAGGTGGTACAGGCACAACTTTAGACTGGGTAATGTTACAGGAATTCAACCCTAGTTTTCCTTGGTTTTTGGCTGGCGGACTGACTCCAGATAATATTGCCGAAGCTCTAACACACGTTAGCCCCAGTGGCATCGACCTATCGAGTGGTGTAGAACGTGCCCCTGGGGATAAGGATTTAGACAAGGTAGCTAAGTTATTTGAGAACCTGGCAATTCGGCGTTAAGGGTTAGGGGTTGGGGATGAGGGAAATAGCCCAATCCCCAATCTCCAGTTCCGAATACCTAAAAGAATGATGACTGGTGGCGAATTAAATTGAAGAATTCTTCACGGGTTTTCTGTTCTTCTTGAAACAGACCCAGCATTGCGCTCGTGACAGTCCAAGAACCCGGTTTTTGGACACCCCGCATTACCATGCACATATGGGTAGCTTCCATCACAACGGCAACTCCCTGTGGTTCCAGAACTGTCTGAACGGCTTCAGCAATTTGGCGGGTGAGCCTTTCTTGCACTTGCAAACGGCGGGAATACATCTCGACAATCCGGGCAAGCTTGCTCAGTCCCACAACTTTTTGGTTGGGGATATAGGCAACATGAGCTTTGCCCATAAATGGCAACATATGGTGTTCGCACATGCTAAAGAAATTGATATCCCGCACCAGCACCATTTCGTTATGACCTTCGTCAAAGATGGCACCGTTGACGATTTCTTCTAACGATTGGTTGTAGCCACTGGTGAGAAACCGCATTGCCTCTGCTACCCGTTTGGGTGTTTTCAGTAGTCCCTCGCGTTCGGGGTCTTCTCCAACACCCACTAATAAAGTCCGCACGGCGTCCGTCATCTGCTCCATCTGCTCCTCTGTTTGCGGGTGCAAAGCAGCTTGCCGTCCGTTATGAGTGTTGCGGTCTGGTCTTGGGATGATGGCTTCTGTTAAGTCGGGAATCAGAGGAGATTGAGAGCTATTGGTACCGTTGGAACTAGCAGTAGTCATGATGTCAGTGTTGGTTAGAGTTTCTGTAGTTGAGATCATTTCTGAAGTGCTGAGTCATAAATGCTGAGGTTTGAGTGAGAATGACTCAATACTCATCATTCATGACTCGGCATTTATAAAGCGCCAGCGCTAGGCATGATAATCAATTCATCAATAACTGCCTGTTGTGGTAGCAAGGCAGCGTGGAGAATTGACTGAGCAACAATTTCTGGAGTAAGCATTTTTGAGCGGTCAAAGTTGGCATTGACGGTTTGTGTATCCCAAAGTTCTGTATTAACCGCACCGGGACAGATAGCAGTCACACGAATACCGTGGGCACGTTCTTCCTGTGCAAGAGTTTGAGAAAGGGCAATCAAACCAGCTTTGCTGACGCTGTAAGCCCCCCAATTGGGAAATGCTTGCTTTGCGGATATTGAACTAATGTTGATAATTGTACCTGTGCCGCGAGTCCGCATTCTGGGCAGAATTGCCATAATACACTGGAACACACTCGTGAGATTTAAGTCTATCACTTGCTGCCAGTCGGACAAGGGAGTTTCAGTTAAAGTGGCGGTATAACCCATGCCAGCATTATTGACCAGAATATCTATATCCCCATCAAGGGCTATTGCCTGCATCTTCTCTTGCACTTGGGAAACACAAGCTAAGTCCACTTCGTAAGCTTTCGCTTCCACGCCAGTATGTGATACAGCATCACACACCGATGTCAGCTTATCAACTGAACGGCTCACTAGGGCAACATCTATTCCTGCCTTCGCAAATGCTAAAGCTGTTGCTTTCCCAATGCCACTACTTGCCCCAGTAATTAGGGCACGTCGTTTGTGCTCAACACTCATGCTGTCTCCCAATTTTTGAACGGTTTGATAACCGCGTCGCCACCCAATGATTGCACTCTCGTGGTCTAAATAGATTAAACAAACCTAAAAATCCAATTAATTCTCTTTGACAACTGCTATGCTGCATTGTCAAGAAGATATATTGCTAATACCATATCCTCCAAAGGAAGACTATATATCTTTACCTGAAAAATCTTGTACCACCCTGATTTTCAATTGAGTAGTCATAAATACACAGTATACAGCCCATTGTCAAAGTACTTTTGACTAATGACTAATGACTAATGACTAATGACTAAAAACACAAATGCCTATGGCTTAAAAGATTGTTAAAAATCTTTAACTTCCATAGGCAATTATAGCACTGCTACTATACTAATCAAGCATCTCACGTTTTATGAGTGGGAAACTTCAGTGAATACACCAATTTTGCGGAATTTTTCGTAACGCATTTGGCGTCGTTCTTGCGGAGTAAAGCGGTTGAGTTCCTCTAAATTGTCCAACAGAGCTTGCTTAAGAGTGGTAGCAGCTTTCAGGGGGTCAGAATGAGCGCCGCCAATCGGTTCAGGCAATATCTGGTCGATAATTCCTAAGTTTTTCAGATCTGGTGCTGTGATTTTCAAGGCAACTGTCGCTTGAGGAGCTTTGCTGGCATCTCTCCATAATATGGCGGCACAAGCTTCAGGTGGGGCAACTGAATAAACTGCGTGTTCAAACATCAGTAGGCGATCGCCCACACCAATACCTAAAGCACCGCCGGAACCACCTTCACCAATGACTGTGCTGATGATCGGGACATCAAAGGAAAACATTTCCCGCAAATTGTAGGCAATTGCTTCTCCAGCACCTTGTTGTTCTGCGATCACCGTAGGCAAAGCGCCTGACGTATCGATAAAAGTTATAATTGGCATCCCAAACCTGTTAGCATGTTCCATCAACCGCAAGGCTTTGCGATAGCCACCAGGAGAAGCCATACCGAAGTTACGGGCGATATTGTCTTTAGTGTCACGACCTTTTTGATGACCCAAAAATACCACGGGTTTGCCATCCAAGCGACCTACGCCACTGACGATCGCAGGATCGTCAGAATTGCAGCGATCGCCATGCAACTCCATCCATTCATCACTGATAGCTTGAATATAATCAAGGGTACTAGGGCGGCGGGGATGACGAGCGACTTGCAATCGCTGAGACGGCGATAAACTACTGAAAATTTCCTCACGCAGTTGCATAGCGCGTGCTTCTAGCTGACGAATTTGACCAGTTACATCGACGCCATTTTCTTCTGCTAGTTGCCGAATTTGCTCAATTCGAGTAGCAAGTTCAGCTAGGGGCTTTTCAAAATCCAACAGTAGCGGTTTACGCTCAGTAGTAGCCATTTTTTGATTGAAAAGTGAACAGTGAAGAGCCTTCAAAGAATTAAAAATTAAAAATTTTTAATTTTTAATTTTTAATTCTTAATTTTTATACCAGCAGTGGTCTAAATCCGTGCTTTTTCGATACGTGACCAATCTGCTCCATTTTTTCTACAGTAATCCGATTCCGCCCCCAAGAGAAGTTAGTGTATAACTTCTCAAATTCCAGTAGCATTGATTCTGCAAAACAAGCAAATAACTGGCGTGCTGGAACATTCATATTGACGATGCTCATAATTTTCCAATCAATATCGAGCGAATGTTCGACAATGCCACCATTAAGGACATGCACACCAGGATGTTGAATTTTGGTTGCGAGGTTTTTTGGATAGCCACCATCTATCAGCAAACAAGGTTGCTTTAAAACTGTGGGTTCGATTTCCATACCTTTGGGCATACTGGCAACCCAAACCACAATATCAGCTTGAGGAAGTGCTTCTTCCAAAGACATGATTTTTCCACGTCCTAGTTCGTCTTGCAGCTGTTGCAGGCGTTCTTGGTTACGGGCTATGAGCAAGAGTTCCTTGATATCTGTTTTGGCATCTAACCAACGACAGACGGCACTTCCAATATCTCCAGTCGCCCCACACACAGCAACTGTTGCTTTTGATAGTTCAATGCCTACTTGTTTCGAGGCTTTTTCTACCTGTTGACAAATGATGTATGCCGTATGAGTGTTTCCTGTAGTAAAGCGTTCAAACTCTAGTTTAATATTACGGACTTGTTTGAGCTCCTCTAAATTAAAGTTTTCAAAAATGATCGAAGAAAACCCGCCTAAAGCTGTAATATTTATCCCGTGCTTTTGAGCATGAGCCATAGCGTTGAGGATTTTACGTGTTGCAGCTTTGATGCGACGAGTTGCCAGCATTTCTGGCAAAAAGCATGACTCCACATACCGCCCTTCAATTTTTTGCCCGGTAACACTGGTGACGGTGATGTTATCGACAATTTGAGGCGGGGCGCTGCACCAAAAATCTAGCCCTTGATCGGCATATTCTGGATAGCCCAAATCTCTGGCTACTGCTTGCGCGTGTTCTAAACTAGTAAGGTGTCCGATTAGACCAAACATGAACTGTTGTGTTAGCCTTATCCTTTCTCAAAGGGGTGGAATGAGCGGGTCAGGAGACAACTAACCCTTAAAAATACTACACAAAAAGTCACGAAAAATGAGGGGCGACTCCTTGAAGACGGGGTGACGCGGGGACATTTTCTTTCTCCGCGCGTCTTGTTGTCTCTCTTATCTATACTGCTGCTATACTGCTGCCAGTCCGTAGGCGGATAGGCGCATAATATCGCGGGTAGAGAAACCAATATTGCTGAGGGCTTCTCCGTACTGAATCATGAAGTCTTCCACCAAAGCTTCCTTTTCCATTGCCAAAGTGTGAGCATCTTCGGCGACAGAGTTAAGCATTTTCCACACTATGGGAAGATTTTGGCGATTTGCTTCTTCTAACTCAGCTTTTGATTCTTCAAAGTGTTCTTTCAACCACACTTCTCCAAAGTTGAGATGGCTGTATTCGTCTTTAACTACGCCTTCAGTAATTTTACGAGCAAATTCATCGGCGACTGGGATGTAAATGTTGTATGCGGCGATCGCAAAACATTCAATAATTAAAGACTGAATTAGCAAGCAAGTCACTACCTGACCTTGAGCAGATGCTGTTTGGAAATTTTGATGCAGTGAGCTAAAAAACTCCTTAGCAAATTTCATATCCGGTGTGACTTGAAGATTGCGTCCACAAGCTTCAAATCCTTTCTTGTGGCGGCTTTCCATCTTCGATAGGCGAATGAGATCATCCTTATTTTCCGGCAGCAGTTCAGCAAGTTTGATGTAATTCTCGTGAGCCTCTTGTTCTCCTTCTATCACAATCGCATTAATACGGCTGTAGGCGTCTTTGTATGTTTCGCTGTGAAAGTCAATTTCAGATTGAGCTGCAAGCTGCTGCATTGTACGTTCACTCCTGTGATGTGAATCATGGGATACCAAAATTGCGTTAACCCCAAACATTGAGGGCAACGTTAACTGTGGTTTAATTTAACTTAACAAGTCTCTATGTTCTAGATTAGCTTTTGCTGGCGGCATTAGTTCAAGCTAATTTATACGAGAGTGAGGAAAGGAGGAAGAGTGGGAGACAGGGGACAAATTATAAATGACACCAAAATCCAAAACACCAAGCGTCCTGAACGCAGCGAAGGATCTAAATTCAAAATTTCCTGGAGCCTAGGAGTGCTACTACTAGGAGCTGTTATCGTGTTGTTACCTTTGGTTGTCGTCTTGTTGACATCCTTTGCACCTCCTGGCGCAACTCCTAGTGTTTTCCCAAAAAATGGCTGGTCTTTAACCAATTATCGCGATGCTTGGGACAGAGGTAAATTTTTACTTGCTTTCGCTAATTCTACCTTAGTAGCGATCGCTGTGACCGGCTTTCAAATTATCACTTCGGCACTTGCCGGTTACGCCTTAGCACGGCTAAAATTTCGCGGCAGGCAAGCGCTGCTGCTGATTGTGCTGGCAACACTAGTGATTCCCTTCCAATTACTAGTGATTCCCGTCTTTTTGGTGTTAAAGTGGGGACACCTGATAAATACTTATTGGGCGCTCATTTTACCAACAGCTGCCAATGGTTTTGGTATTTTCCTCTTGCGTCAATATTTCCTGACAATTCCTGTAGAGTTGGAAGAAGCAGCCGCTATAGATGGGGCAAATAGACTACAAATTTTGTGGCGGGTGATGTTACCCTTAGCCCGTCCTGCTTTAGTGACGCTGTTTCTGTTTACCTTTATTGGTGAATGGAATGATGTGTTTAAACCGTTGGTATTTACAACGCGCCCGGAATTGAGGACAGTACAGTTAGCGTTGGCAGAGTTTCAAGAGCAATTTACTAACAATTGGCCTTTGATGATGGCAGCCGTGACGATCGCGACTGTACCAGTGATGTTATTATTCCTTGTCGGGCAGCGTCAGTTTATTCAGGGTATTGCGACAACGGGGATGAAGAATTGAGGCTATTTAGGGCGGGCAAGATGCCACTGGTGTCAACAATCACGTTCAACCCTTTATTCCACATTGATTTTACCCCACCCCCCACCCCCCCCCCCATGCGGGGAGGGGAGGTTTTGGCGCAAGACAAAACCGGGGTGGGGTACTTTTATTATCAGTAATTTAACGAACTTGACATAAGAGTAGAAGGCGTCATCTCCTGACATAGCCTAATTTGTTTCCTGAATTTGCAGGCGAATCGTATGTTCAGTCCCACCAATCAGTTGTAATTCCATAACTTCACCACCAAGTGGTTCCAAGCATTCGAGCAGTTCTCGCAAACGTGGGGTACTTGCACCCGTATCTACATAGAGACGGTCTGATAGATTACCAATTTTCTTCCAAGCCATGTACAGTTTGGCTATCATCTGTTCTAGCTGGGATGCTTGATTCACTAAGTCAGCGGCTATGCTCAAACAGCCGACTCTTTGAGCTTCTATGAGTGCTGTTTCGATGTCAACGTCTTGGACAGTCAGCGCTTGGACTTGAGCTGCGGCTTTGAGATATTTTGCTAAGTTACGTGCTTCTGTGGTGACTTGTTTGAGGGTATCCACATCAGGGTTTTGGGCTATTTCCTTTTGGATCGCGTTTTGGTGAGACTCTGGTAATTTTTCCATCTCCTTCACCAGTGGTGCGAGGTAACGCGGAGGAAGGGAATTATCTGCTGCTTTTTGCTTGACTGGTTCGGGTAGCAAATCGGAAGACATCGCTGTCCATTCGTCGTTGATTTGACGCACTTCTCGCCTAGTGATGCGATCGCCTTTTTGTGCTGCTTCACCCACCATCTGCTGGACTTCTGGCGCTGCTTTTGCTGTTTCGACAAACGCCCGTTTGCTGAAGTTATTGATTGCTGATGGTTCTAGTCTTCCTTCTTCTAAGAGCGTATCAGCACTGTTTGCCAGTTGAATCCAACTATAAGCCTGGCTTTTGCTGATTTCCCGTTCTTTGAGCCAATTGAGAAAGCCGGTTCCCCGTCCATCGCCGCCCTTTTTCTCTCTGTCGCGGATGGCGCGTAATATTCGTCCCCGCCAGATTTCAGTTTGTAAGTCAAAGCGATCGCACACCTGCCAAGCTATATCCAGCTGCTGTTGAAATTCCGTCTCTGGAATTCCCTCATCTTCAGGATCGGGCAGTTCAAATGTTAAATCAGCTGGCTGTTGCAAGAGATCAGCCAGTTCATTATCGTTGTATAGCACGATGTATAGCTTAGTAGTGAATGCGCTCGGCTTATTATGCCACAATCTGGGGGAACTGTAACCGATGATTTTTTTTAGCGTATACCACTAGCTAAGATTCCTAAAATTTTATTGACATCTTTCAGGTAATATTCACTTAAGTCAATATAGATAACTTGCCCTTCCAACTTCAGAAATTGCCAAATGCTTCCAGTCGTGACAGTTCCATAAATTACAAGATTTTCATTACCCGCTCGTTCATTAAATATTCTCGCTGCTAACATCTCCGCCACACATTGTCCTAAGCCAGCAGGAATATTTTCTTTCTTTGCCTCCACAATAATAATGACTGGTGCTGTCACAATTAATCTTTCTGGAGAATGGGTAATAAGAAAATCACAAATTCCATTTAATCCTTGTGCAGGTTCAACATTAAATTCTACTCCAGAAAACAAATTTATCTGGTCATTTAATTGTCGTCTCAAATCTAGCAATATTGGAGAAATAATCATTTCTGAACGAGCTTTATCACTATTGCTTGCAACAGCTATAGGTAAATTATATTGAAGGATTTCCTTTAATAATTCACTGCCTTCTAAATCAGCAACATTCGCAAAAATATTAGTTTCTTCAATAGTATTTATTTGAAAAATTTGTTTAACTTTTTCTAAAGTGAAATCGCTGTATGCCATATTAGTTTAGTAATTTTAATCGTATTTTGCCTTAGATCATCCCACCCCTGAAGGCAGGGCTGTTTGATTCCACAAGGGCAAGAAGTTTGTCAATATCATGAGAGATAAATCTTTGAGCAGTTGTGATGGAAGTATGACCATTTCGGCGCAGGACATTGAGTGCGATTGCGCGGAGCGCACTGCCCCTTGGGCAATCGCTCGCATAACTGAAAGATTTGCAGGAGCATTACCCATACGTATAGTCGAATTATCTTCATTCAAAACCACATCCTTGAGCCAATGGAGGTTATTTTCAATACTCCAATGACCGCGAATACCACAGGCGAATTCTTTCGCTGTGCTCACAATACTGCTAATATAATGGACTACCTGACGATATGCTTTACCCGTGCGAGTTCCGACTCTTTCAACTCGGATTAAAGACTTAATACCCGTCCACTGCGGACTAATTCCAGTTAAATCATTAAAAACTTCGACGCTACGTGTTATAAACCTATCTCTAGTTTTTTCCGTTTCAAGATGACGACTGACTGGTTTTCTCAGTGCAGCAATGCGTTTAATATAGCGATGTAATGTGGGCTGATTATCTTTAACAGCAATCACATAGTCGTTGCTACTACTTATGATTTGCTTGCAAGTTTTTTTTGGCAATGCAGTGAATCAAAGCTAAATACCGCACCTTTTATATCCAATGCTGCAATTAAATTTTGTACAATTACAATTTCACTTTCCTTCTTGTTATCAAATTTTTGCATACCTAAAACTAGTCCTCTTTTACTAGCAAACACAGATACAATACTGACAAAGTTTTGAGCGCATGAATCGTAGTTTTCAACTGTACCTTTAATACTTTTACCATCGACGCTACACCACTCTTGAGCCTTCAAATCAACGTATTGGTTAGCCCACTGATTAAATATTGCGGCAAGTTTATCGAAGTCTACACCCATCACTACTCGTCTTATAGTTGAGTAAGAAGGAACACCATGTTTTTCTATTCCAAATGTTTTTATGAGCGCACGACGATGCCGTTTGACAAAATCCCCCCATGCGCGATATCCGATATATCCGCTCATGGTGCCCATTATTACAAATAGCAACACTAGCCACAGTGGATGTCTTCGACCATCAGTCGTTCTAAAATCTTCAACAAGCCGCAGTTGTTCAATCAGATTTGCATCCATGATTTTTTCCCCTCAACACTTGCAATTTTACTAGTTTTAGGGAATGAAACAGCCCTGCCCCTGAAGGGAGTGAGATTTCGCGTCCTTCATTAGTCACTGGTCAATAGTAATACAAAGGACAAAGGACTTTTGACACGAAATCCCACGGCTTTCCATAAAAACGAGCGGTCTTCGTTGTTTTTATAGCCGTAGGATCAGTTAATGGTGAGATAAGCTCAAATTTCATCTAATTCATTTGTATCAATTCCTGTGTCTTCTGGTGTCGTTTCACCTTCAGAGGTATCAATGGCTTGTAGAACCTGTTTCACTATCTTTGGGTGCAACAATTTTCCTGAATGAAAAGGAATCACAACTCTTACTTCTTCTCGACTATAAATTCTGTGACTCCCTTTACTTCTAATTTGAAGAAACCCTGCATCCAGTAAGAGTTTTTCAGCTTCTTTCGCAGTTAGGCGCGGAAGTTTAGGCAACTTTTACCTCCAAGGTCATTGTTAAAATTTCCTTGTTTTGAAGCGCCTGTTTTTCTGAGCTTGACAATGTTTCTATATAAAGTTCAACTGCTTCTTTGATATTTTTCTGTACTTCTTCTAACGAATCACCTTGAGATTGACAACCTGGAAGCTCAGGACAATAAGCATAGTATCCATATTCATCTTTCTCAATAACAATGCTGACTTTATACGCCATATAACTTTGCTCCTTTTTTCTTACGATTTAATTTCTTGAATTATAAATCTATTAAATTATCCGTTTTGATTCAGTTTTCTATGGGCGGAAATGTCCGTAAACTTGTACAGAATTCTAAAAGTTAGTAATGGTTGTTCTTCTCTCGCTAGCGCACAATTTGCGCGGGCAAGATGCCTACCCCACAAGAGTTTCATATAAATGTGGTGTGCTAATTATGGGGTTTTCATCTGATAACCTCAACTTACCTACAAAACTCATAGGTGAATCAAGAGTCTGAACTATCCAACTGCAAACCCATCGTACTGTCGCATAAACGGCGAATGATATGCCAATACAATATCCTGTTTGGATACCCCTAGTTCCAGCAATTCATTTGCCACGCCCACTTCTGTACCATCGTACTGAATCCAAATCTTATCGCCCTTTAAGTCAATATGAATTAGTGAACCATACACGCGACGACTTTTATTCCAGCCGGAACGTACTACCTGATAGTGATCTCCTTCACTATCAAATACAGTGTGTACTTCTATATCCCCGTAAGCAGGTTTAATTTGACTATGGACAATCAGCACTTGCTTAATTAATTGGCGGTATTGCTCAATTTTATCCATTGGACAATTGCCTCCTGTTTTACATTATAAATTAGTAGGTTAAGCCGATGCTCTTGAGTCACTTCTTGGATAAACCGGAGCCGAAAAAATTCTTCATAGGTGTCTTCTGGAACAGCTAAGTAAGGAATTCGCTCAGGTTCATTCGCACGCAAAGCAGAACGATAGTTGAGGAACTGTCCCAAGGCAGTGTGAAACTCAGAAATAGTAGAGGGATCAATAAAGCTTTTTACTTCCACGGCGATTTTTTCATCACCTCGTTTTGCGGCAACCAGACGTTCAGCTCCCAAGTCAATCTGCATTTGTACATCCCCATAGTCAATCGGAAATGGATCATGAGTAATAGTCCACCCATCTTGGACAAGCGCAGATTTAACCACCTGTCTGAAATTTATCCTTCGCTGACACCTGTGCCTCCACTTGGCAGAATTAAGCCGTCGCCCATCTCAAATTTATGGTAGCAGTCTTATCAAATATGGGTTCTTGTGTCATGGTTGTTCTTCCCTTGCTAGCACGTCCTTGTTCTGCGATCGCTATAACAAAGCTATCGCTGCTTTAAAAGCAGGAGAAAAGATAACCAGTGCTTACAATTTGAGAAATTTTATTCTGTCCTCTGAGTTGCCGGACTGGGTAAAAGAGTCTCCTGTACATCAAGCGAGAAAACGCTATCTTTGATGCCTGGGATGCTTGGAATCAAGCCAAATCTGTGGGTGGGGAAGCTAGCTTTAAAAGCTGCCGCCAACCATCTCAAGCTATTAAGTTTCATGTCCGCAACTTCAACGGTGAAACCTGGTTTCCATCGTTGGTTAAAGGTCTTAAGTTTATAACTTCTGAACCAATTCCTGATACTGAATATGCAACTCAGATTATTAGGAACAGAAAGCGCTGGTTTGCCTGTATTCCCGTGTTGGAGGAAGTTCAGCGACCGCCTGAGTTAAGTAAACTCATAGCTCTTGACCCTGGAGTAAGAACGTTTTTAACTGGCTACGATGGCGATTCATTTCAAGAATTCGGCAAGGCAGACATTGGACGCATTCAAAGATTGTGTTCTCACCTTGACGAATTGATTGGACGTGCATCTAAAGCTAAGAATAGAAAACAGAAACGCCGTATGTATTTAGCGGCTCAACGCCTAAGAATCCGCATCCGTAACTTGGTAGACGAGTGTCACCAACAGGTAGTTAACTACTTGACAAGTGAGTATAAAGTTATCTTGCTACCAACATTTGAAACATCTCAAATGGTAGTAAAAAGCAAGCGCAAACTACACACCAAGGCAGCCAGACAAATGCTGACTTGGAGTCATTACCGCTTGAAATGTCATCTCAAACAAGTTGCTCAAAAACGAGGTGTAGTTATTATCGATGTTAACGAATCCTACACCAGCAAAACTTGCACCAAGTGCGGATACAAACACGATAAATTAGGCGGCTCCAAAACATTTAAATGCCCCGTCTGCAATCATGAACATGATAGAGACTGGGGCGGCGCTCGGAACATTATGATCCGGGCTTTGAGGGACGGCTCCTTTTCCCTTGCTCTTAGTAGTGAGGGGATTGCTATCGCGTATGCCCTGTTTGTTCAGGGATGTACAGCGTAACACCGTCAGCCTTTCTACCAAATTTAATTAACGGTCAAGTACGCGATAAAAATGATATCGCCTACGCAACCTCTGTTAAGCCTGGAACAGACTTCAAAAGCGGGACAATGGCAGATTATGTAGACGACTGGGCTATTATCAAACTTGACAGACCTCTTGGGAAAAAATACGGTATTATCCCTTTGAAATCTCTACCATCCTTTGACCTGGTAGGGGATACTCAAAAATTTGCCCTGGTTGGTTATTCTGGTGATTTTCCTAACCCCAACAAAAAGGAATACCAAGAATTTACAGCTGGAGAAAGCATGACTGCTGGCGTTCACTTGGGATGCAGCATTCTCCGGCAAAAGGATAATTTACTGTACCACAACTGCGATACGAAAGGCGGAGCTTCTGGCGGCGCAATTATCGGCAATATTGGCGGCAATTATTATGTCCTCGCTTTGCATTCTGGGTGGAACACAGTTAACGGACTGAAATTAAATCGTGCAGTTGAAATATCTCGCATAGAACCAGCTTTGCGAGGAAAATAAGTGAGCAGCATGGATGTATGAAGCCGAAAAGGAGTGTGATGGTGGGGAGCGATCCATACGTGTCAACTTAAGATTTAAACCCTTGCGTGATGGTCGTTTCTCGTTGTTTGCCAGAGGTAGGGAATGCATAACTGTAGGCTGCTTGCTGCCTCAATATAATCATTGCGAGGCAGAGCCTCTGATAGTGCATTCCCATGCTCAGCATGGGAACGAGAGAGCCTGAAGGTCAAGTCTCGACTTCAGTTGAGCTTAAGTTGACACCAATGGGAGCGATCGCACTTCTTTTCGCTGTTAATGTAGTGGTGCAATAGCTGTTGCAAAAATATAGCGCTTCTCACTCAGATAAAATACATATTTTGTGGGGTGGGCATCCTGCCCGCCCTGAATTTAGGACGGGTTAGAAGCCCATCCCACAAGAAAAAATTGGATATTTTTTAATTTGGAAGTCCCTAAGTTCAGGACACAGGGATACATAGCCGTCTCCCTCGCGCTCAATAATTGCGGTAAGTTGTTTTGTATGCTTCATTTTCTGTCTGCTGCTATTCGCAAATATATTCAAGACACGTTAGCGTAAAAGAACGTAAGTAAAATTTATACGGCAAGCGAGTCTTTATAGCTTGACAAAAATTATATATTCTGCATAAGGGCTATAAAACCGATAAAAATATGAACCAGGTAGATTATCTCCGTATTAGTTTAATAGACCGCTGCAATTTTCGCTGTCAATACTGTATGCCAGAGGGTGCTGAACTAGACTACATCCTCAAGCAACAGTTGTTGACTGACGCAGAACTGCTCACTCTAATTGAAGAAGTCTTTATCCCTGTCGGATTTACCCGATTTCGTTTGACTGGCGGCGAACCTCTACTACGTCCCCGTGTGGTGGAGTTGGTAGGAGCGATCGCCTCTCTTCCCCAAACCCAAGACCTCTCGATGACCACAAACGCGTTTTTACTCGCCCCAATGGCGCAAAACCTCTACAATGCTGGTTTGCGACGAATTAATATCAGCTTAGACTCCCTTGATCCCGACACCTTTGACCAAATTATCGGTAATCGCGGGCGATCGCGTTGGCAACATGTTTGGCAAGGGATTCAAGAAGCATACCGTGTGGGATTTGATCCCCTGAAGCTGAATGTGGTCGTGATCCCCGGTGTCAATGACCATGAAGTTCTGGATCTCGCCGCGCTGACGATTGACAAGCAGTGGCACGTCAGATTTATTGAGTTTATGCCAATTGGTAATTCGCATTTATTTGGCGATCGCGGTTGGGTATCTTCCGAAGAGTTACGCCAACGGATTCGCGAGCGTTGGGGATTGACAGAATCGCAAATTCGTGGTAATGGACCTGCTGATGTCTTTCAGATTCCAGGAGCGAAGGGGACACTGGGATTTATCAGTCAGATGTCAGAGTGTTTTTGCGATCGCTGCAACCGGATGCGCCTGAGTGCCGATGGCTGGTTGCGTCCGTGTTTATTGAATGAAACTGGTCAAATTGACTTAAAAACTGCTTTGCGTGGAGGTGTCACCACTGCCGAATTGCGGGAGCAGCTTAGGCACTTGCTTGCCCTGAAGCCAGAAATTAACTTTAAGCAACGTTATGCGGGTACAATGACTGGTGCCTACACCCGCACTATGTCACAAATTGGTGGATAAATTAATAAACAGTAGAGTGCGATGTGTAGAGACGCGCCATGGCGCGTCTTTACAAACGTCGGCGCGTCTCTACAAACGTCTCTGTTACGCTTGACGTGAGTAGTATTCCACCACAAGCAGTTCGTTAATTTGTAGCGCCACCCATTCGCGCTCAATAACGCCGTTGACTTTACCAACCAACTTATTTTTGTCAAATTCCAGATGGCTGGGTAGGTTTGCCAAGCCAGGATATTGCAAGTTAGCTTCCACCAACTTACGTGATCCTTCCCGGTTTCTGACAGCAATTTCTTCTCCAGGACGGCACTGGTAACTGGCAATATTGACAATGCGACCGTTGACGGTGACATGACCATGATTCACCAGCTGACGAGCTGCGGGAATAGTGGGAGCCATACCCATGCGGAAAATGGTATTATCCAAGCGCATTTCTAGCAATTGCAGCAGCACTTGTCCGGTAGAACCGGTGACGCGTCTGGCTTTACGCACGTAGCGCAGCAATTGCGTTTCAGTCACCCCGTAGTTAAAGCGGAGTTTTTGCTTTTCCTCCAACCGGATGGCATATTCAGAACGCTTTTTGCGGTTTTGACCGTGCTGACCTGGTGGATAGGCGCGTCTAGCGCTTTTGCGAGTTAATCCTGGTAGGTCGCCTAAGCGACGTACAACTCTAAGGCGTGGTCCTCTGTATCGGGACATGAGTTTCCTAAATGTAATCCTGCTTAACTTTACCCAAATATATAATTATAATTCAAAATTTCAGATGTCAATACAGCAATGTTGCTCTAAAGAGCAGGACTAATCAATTCAAAATTCAAAATTCGGAGTTTCTCCCTCATCTCCCTCACTCCCTCATCTCACTCACTCCCTCATCTCCCTCATCTCACTCACTCCCTCATCTCTGTATTGCACGCATCAAAACGGGCTTCTATCATGAAATAGCATACTCTTGGGTGTTTGGAGAAGGGAAATAATGTTAGGGAATAGAAAAAGCGAAGATACCTATTGGCTTGGCCTAAAAGCTAGGCGGATTACAAAGCGTCTTGAAAGCGCAGACGGCTTAAGAGCAGTTGTTTGCCGAGTCACCGCAATGGCTAGCATACCAGTCTTTGCTGTGAGTGGATGGTTAGCAATGACTTCATCTACTATGGCTGTCACCGCCACATACAGGAATAATTTCCGTGTTTGTGCTGGGCGACTTTTGAGGGCGGGAGTAGCAGCGGAAGCAGCATCACAAGCTTGTGCTGCTGCACTACGTCCTGGTGACTTGTCTGCTTGCGTAAGTAGAATTGGGCGGCAAACACAAATTGCAGGACCTGATGCACTGGCAACTTGTAGCCAATCACGGCGTCCTGAAGATTTAGCGAGTTGTGTTGTTGGGATCAGTCGCTACACTCGGGAGGCTGCTAACCCAGCACTTTTAAATTATTGCGGTCGTAGCTTGTTACCCGTGCGGTTTGCTGAGTGCGTGGTGGGTTTGCGTGCTGAAATCGATATTGCCCCCCCTCAAGCTTTGGAGACTTGTATTGATGCCAGCGACAGGGTTAGCGGCTTTTTGCCTACTTTTATACCCTCAACTGCGCAACCAAGTCAATTCAGACCCACTTATGAGTCTACTCCACTTCCGCCTCAGGCTACCCCAACTCCATCTGCGCCTTCCACAGTTCCACCTGCGACTGATTCAGGTTTATCTGACCCTAATCAAACGCCAGCAAATCCCAGCACTAGGTAAGTACTATTAACATTAAGAAGAACGCAGAACACACAATGCAGAACACAGTTGGGTATCCCTATAAATAAATGATGTTGTTGGTCAATTCATGTGGGATGATACCCCTGGTGAAGCTCGTTTCCAGCCTGAGGCTGGAAATGCAGGCGACGAGAGGCTCTGCCTCAACTTAAATACCGGAGGCAGAGCCTCTTAGTAGCGCATTCCCTGGCTCAGCCAGGGAACGAGAAGTTAGGGGGTGTGACCCCGAATTTATTCGCCAACAGCATCATAAATTTAGGGGATTTAATAAGGACGCCAAGGCAAGCTCGTACACTTTGCGCAAGGGAATAAATCTTTTTCATATGCGATAAGAAAGTTGGGGGCTTGCATCCTTTTCCTATTCTGAGCACTGAGTTCTGAGTCCAAGCGCTGCGGATTTCGGTCATCAGTTAACAGTTAGCAGTAAACAGTTGACTGATAACTGATAACTGATAACTCATAACTGATAACTAATAACTGGTTTTTAGTCTTCTTTTTTCCCAAACACCATTTGTAGAATCATAGGAACTCCTCCGTCTTCGTGATATTTATCTGCCCAAGCGCGGATGACTTCGTCTAATTCTTCCATAGCTTTCTCAAATCTCTCTGGTGGAATATCCAGTTCTTCCAGAACGCGCATTGTGTTTGGTCGCCGTTCTGCCCAATCTTTCATCATCCGGAAATACCGAGCAGTATCTTCCACCATGATGTAAGTACGCTCTTGCTCATCGACAGGAGCGTAAAAAGGACGCGTCAGAGCGTAGAAGGGCATTCCCCAAGGTGAATCGATGCGTGTCACCGTACCAGAGTAGAGCAGACGGCGCTTGATATGCTCCGCCAATGCTTCACTCAATTCCATCCGGTTTTCTGGGGGTAAGTCTTCCTGAGAGCGTTTATGCAGGAATTCAATTAACTCCAGAAACTCAAAAGAGGTGATTAACTGGGCATCGGGCAGATTAGACGGCAGTTTCTGCTCAATTTGTCTTTTCTCTTCTGATGTGAGACTTGTACCCGGAATGCGCGATCGCCCCGGTCGCCAAGGATATCTTTCCATCCAAACATAAGGCAACTGAATCAGATAGCGCGGTTCTTGAGAACCCAGCATCTTCAGCAATTTACCCTCAGTCAGCGCTTGTCTGACTTCCTCAACAATGATTTTTACCCGCTTCGGCTCAAGGTGGTGCAAATGCCCAGTCATTCGCAGGTTTTGCCCCTGCTCCAGATAGGTCATGTAAATCGCACACTTGGCAGCCGTTGCTGCAGCATCTAAAAACGCCCCATGCCTATGCCCGCTCGTCCGCATAGCACTAAAAGCCAGGTATAGCATGATCTGATCCATTGCACTGGGGCCAAGACGTTTGATCAGATCTACGTCGTTACTCATATTACAGAAACTTGAATAGCACGTTTACACAATTGTCAATCAATGGAAAATAAGTAGTATACACCCACCATTAGGTGATGTCTTTACCTCAGATTATCTATTATGCGTTATGTATGAGTATTCATGGTAGTCATAGTTGGCAATTTATCCGTATTTTCAAGCAGAAATCCAGAGCCAGCACTGTTTGTACAGTTGCCTCTATATAAAAGTTGTACAAGCTCTTGTCACCGAATCGCAAGTATCAACACGTACACGCAAAACCAACTACCAACAATTCCACAAGCGCACCTTTGGGACAAGAGGCAAAGAACCGACACAACGGGAAGTCAAATCCAACGAATAAGGCATGATTTCAAGGAGGATGCCTCCTTTGAAGCGATTGTTTCGGTTCAAAAACTAGCTAGTCCGTACGGTTTATGGATAATACCTCTGTCAAAGAAAGATAATTTTCGTGCCTTTTCTTGCGAATTCAGGTAGTCCTGAGTAGAGCGAGATCATTATGAGCGAGTTACTCCTTTCTCGCATTCAGATAGGGTTGAATATCTTGCCTACTTTTTTAGCCTGCCTAGGTAAAGACTCTCAGCATAGAATGCAGGTTTGGGTGTTTCACCTGCCCTGGTAACAACATTAGCAGAAAAAGAGGTGGCGCGGCTCTTTGCATTCTGTACTGCTCAAAACTTGCAGTTATGTTTTGGCGGTACAACCAATCTTTTTTCCGGAAAATCGCTGACCTTACGTTCAAAAGATAATCCAAGGTTCAAACTACCTTTTTATTTCGACAATTTTTGCTAATTCTATCAACCTGTTTTAGAGCGTAATGTTAGAGAAGATACAGAATACAAAACTAGAGTTTTTAAAGTCATTTATCTTAAAAAATTAATTTATACTATTAATTGAAAAATATATATTTGTATAAATAAATTTAACTCAATCGTACACAAATGTTACCAAACAGAGTTAAGTAAACTCAACTTTAACGACTTGTCAAAAATTAGTTAATATCGTTAAAAGGCTTATAAAGTAAGGGTTTCACTTATTCTTATTATTGACAAATCTCAAGAAATGCAAAAGAGGGTGTAGGGTTTAACCCCTCAATTTTAGCCACAGAAAATTTACAATTAAATAACTCTATACTGACAAGGGTTTCCCCTAACAGTTGGCAAATTATAGCGCAATACGGCTCAGTTAGAATGAAAAACACAAAAGGGCTTTTGTTGGGGAGGACACTTCTGTACAGGGGTTTCCCACGCCCTTGGAAAGTGCCTGTTTGACACACGAAACCCAACTGTACAAGGCATAGGTTGCGTAGAGCCGCCTTACCTAACAAAAAACATTCTTCTTAACTCAACGGTATTGAATTCTCGCGATTTTCGATTTAATCTGATAAATATGTGGGTTTAAAGCGTTCCCGAAGAAGAGAGTACAACCGTACTCTTATTTCAAGGGCTACGCTCTACACGCCTGCAATTTGGTGTATTCCACACAAATGAAAAGCCCTATAAATATGTAACCAAAAACTTTTTTGTAAATCTTCCGGATTCACAGATAAAGTCATTGTATATTCTGAAGAGTTTGGGAATTTCTTGCTATTAATTGGAAGACTTATTATGGGGTTTAGGAGAATTGCGGATTTTTTCCAAACAGAAAATCAGCGCTCCGAAAGTCACTAGCAAAACTCCCAAAGCTTGCTCAAGCGGCAAGGTTTCCTGAATAAGAAACCCAGCAAAAATGACCGTTAGGGCGGGAATTGTTGCACCGATAATTCCTGCTCGCGAACCACCAATTTTACGAATCCCAAAATTATTTAACAAATAGCCCAAGAGCGTCAGGACACCCAGTAGGAAAGCACATAAAACAAGTTCGAGCAAGTCAGCAGGATTGAGTTGCACCTTCCAGTTTGTGGGTAAAAGCAGTATTAAACCGAAGATAGACAACAGCAACATCGTAACGAAGTTAATCAAGGTAAAAGAAACTGGATGCAGTTTCGCTGCACATTTGCGTGAGAAAACTAGGTAGAACGCAAAAGATGTTCCGGAAGCAAGTGCTGCAATGCTCCCCAGAGGAAGATTGCCCATAACAGTTCTAGTGGAACCTCCTAAAACGAGCAACTCACCTAAGCCAATGACAGCGATCGCGCCAGTACTGAACAAAGTCAGGCGTTCGCCCTTTGAGCGGTTCCCGGAGCCAGCATCGCGGAATAAAAACCACGACAGGAGTGCGCTGATCACCGGATAGACAAAGAAAAGTGCGATCGCCATTCCAGTGGCAACTTGACCGATGGCAAGGTAAATGAGAACCTGAGATAGAAATAAAAAGCATCCACTAACAATCGACAGCACCAACACCCCTTTTGCAGTCGGATTCGTGGCATTTTTTCGCAGTGAGTTACTCAGGTATTGCAAATCTTCCCACACTCGTGAATGCAGCATCGGAGCCAAAAGCAACATCAGCGGTACAACCACCAGCATCCTGAGCATCAAAATTAACAGACAATTCCCCAAAGTCGGCGAGATCAGGCGCTGGACGTCAAACACACCGAAAATTTGGGAACCTGGCAGGAAAATCACCTTAATGGCAACGTTATACAGTGCTGACGTTACTGTTGACAACACAAGCAGGATGATTCCCGTCAGTTGCACCGAAGACATTCTCGTCTGCGGTAGAGGTTGGCTTGGTGTTGGTTGTGGTTCTGGCTTTGAGGCGGTGGATCGAGATGTTACCGCAGTTGGTTCTGGAATTGCACCAGGAGGCTGAGTTGTTTCCCATGGCGAGGCTATGCTTTGGAAAACAGAACCCGGAGTAGGCGTTTCTTCCTGTGACGCACTACTGGGTAGAACCGTAATTTCTAGCGGAACATCCGTTTGCAACTTCGTTGGAGTTTCCGAGGAAGTTGGCTGTGGTTGTTGTGGAGTTTGTTCAATCTCAGGAGGAGGAACTTGTGCGATTGGCTTTGCCACTGCGCTTTGCGCAATCGCCCAAGGGGGAGTGGTGGAGCCAATCAGCTTGCTTTCATCTCCTGTTGTTCCTTCCAATTCACACCGGAGGCGATTGACTAACTCTATTAAAATTGCTTCACCTTCCCTTTGCTGGACACTCATCCGCGATAACTGTTGAGAAACACTGCTTTGATAGTTTTTCAGCTCCTGTTGCAGTGAGTTAAAGGTGATAGTGAGGCTGTCATCCAAAGAGCCAAGGAGTTTTTCAGCATATTCATTTTCACTCTCTGAGGTTGTGGGTGTTTGAGAAACACGCCCCATAGCTTGGCTCGCTATAGTTTCCAGAGAAGATTGCAGCTGCGTTGATATATGATGAGCTAAAACTTGTGACAGCTGACGAATCAACGCTTGCTGTTCGTTGATTTGGTGTCCCTGTTGTAGATGTTCTTTTTCCTCTTGCAGCCGTCTAATATCTTTAGTTAAGCGGTCTTTTTCTGCCTGTAGCTTGTGGACATCTTCGTGTAACGACTTCAGCAAATTCCGTTGGAGAATCTGTAATTCCTCAGTAACAGCCCGTAAGGCAGTTTCTGCTGCCCCGTATGGATCGCCTTTTCCTCCCAGGTTATCTGGTCGCCTCTCAAATCGCCCCATTAGTCTTTAACCTCTCACCCTTTCAGCATCAAGCAGTTTACTGTTTAGTTGATCGGCGCTTATATTCCTACTATTTCTGTTTTGTGTCAATGTACATATATTCACTTTCAGATAGAAAATGGTCTGAAGGCTGAAAAATCAGTATCTTTTAATCTCAGATGAAAGCTGATACGCCAACGACAGTGACTGTTTAGATATCTTGATAAAGATTATTTTATACTTTAATGGTATCAGTAATCCAAAGCGCTACATACATAATAAAACTAAGGTTAAAATAATTGCATAGAAGATATTCTCGTGTCAATGACATACCATGACCGTTTAGCGATCGCGATCGCCACCTAAAGAGCGATCTTGCCTACCCCTTAAATTGAAAACCCAAACCGCTACAGAGGTCAAAACCACTTCATAAAACTCACCTTAGGTTATGAGATTTTCCTGAAAAATTTGTAAAAATTTTCTCGGCTAAATTTCAGCTTTCTTAAGTGAACTCCTTAGCAAAGCATCATCATGCGACTAATGACTCAAGCAACAATTAAATTGTTGCTTGATTGCATTAAGAAAGAATCACCCATGAAATTGAAACAAAAGATATTGTTGAGTCTAGCTTCTCTTGTGGTAGTCAGTTGTGCAGCAGTTCCTAAGAATCAGATGGCTGCTGCTACACCTTCAACTCAGACACAATCTTCAACCCAGTCAAAGCAAAAGGAACAAACGACTGTAAAAGAAGGCACTTTTGTTTCTGGAGAACATAACACCCAAGGAACTGCTCGCATTGTAACCAGAAATGGTAAATCCTTTGTGGAACTGGGTTCTGATTTTAAGACCTCGAATCTTGGACCCGATTTGGTCGTCATTTTGCATCAATCCAAAAATGTCATTAATACTACCAAACCACCTGCTTATCCTTTAAAAAAGGGAGATTACGTAATTCTTGCCCCTCTACAAAAATTTAGTGGCACTCAGAGTTATTCAATTCCTAGTAGTGTCAATTTAGCAAAATACCAATCTGCTGTTATCTGGTGTCGCAAATTCAATGCAACCTTTGGGGCTGCAACATTGAACAGTTAGTTAACACTTTGAGATCTAACTCTACTCGATTGCGTTAATAATTACAACTAGACAGGAAACAATAGTGCTGGAAAGTCTGGGAAGAATTCAGAATCCATTACTCAGAAGTGTGACAGCAGCAGCTACAGTTTGCTCTGCAGTTACCCTAGCTGCTGCTGTAGCCATTGGTGTAACGAATGCCAAAGATAAATCTGCTTATCAGTTTGGTGTGTATTCTGCGCTCTTTGGAACCGGATGCGGTGCAGCCTTTGGTTTAGTTCATACTAGCAAAGCAAGTCAACAACAATCTGCTCAAGACCTTAATATTAGGCGTTCCTCTCAAACAACAAACAGCAAGATCTGGCAGGATTGGCGTAACTTTGTGGTGGTTCGCAAGGTAAAAGAAAGTGAGGAAATTACTTCATTTTATCTGAAACCTGAGGATAACGGGGAAATTCCTAACTTTCAACCGGGTCAATTCTTAACTATCAGGCTGGAGATCCCCGGACAAACTAAGCCTGTCATTCGCACGTACTCTCTTTCAGATTACACCGATTCCTGTGAATACTATCGCCTATCCATTAAGCGAGAAACCACTCCTAGCGGGTTAGATGTACCGGCTGGTATTGCATCTAACTTTATGCACGATTTTGTCAATGAAGGTTCCGTTATTGCAGCAAAACCACCAAGCGGTAGGTTTGTTATAGACGTTCAGAAGTCATTGCCTGCCGTGCTGATTAGTAATGGTGTCGGAATTACTCCTATGATCAGCATGGCGAAGGCGTGCAGCCGTCTTAACCCCAATCGACCTATCTGGTTTATACATGGTGTTAGGGATGGTAGGTTTCACGCATTCCAGGATGAAGTTTTGGCACTTAGTCAACGCAATGCCAACCTCAAGGTACATTTTCGCTACAGCCGTCCCACACCAGAAGACGAAGGTCTTTACCATAGTATTGGTTATGTAGACATTGCGTTAATTCAACAATTGGTTGGGCAAGGAGCCGAGTTTTTCCTTTGTGGTTCTCCATCCTTTATGCAATCTCTGCGCGAAGGACTCAAGGAATGGGGAGTTCCTGAAAGTAGAGTCTTCTTTGAATCGTTTACCAAGGCGGGTAAAGTCTCTTCCACAAGCCAACCTCCTGCTGCAACAGCAGGTGAAGACGTTAGAGAAGCTGAGATTGTCTTCACAAAATCGGGCAAAGCCTTGACTTGGCAGGAGGGTGATGGCACTATCTTGGAGTTTGCAGAAGCCAATGGCATTAACCCTCCCTATAGTTGTCGTGCAGGTATCTGTGGTACTTGTATGTGCAAAATCGATGCAGGCGAAGTTGCTTACCAAGAACCTCCAACTGCTGCAACCGATGAAAATTCAGTACTGATTTGTATTTCCAAACCAAGAACTTCTAGAGTTGTCCTCGATGTTTAAATTCTGGAAAGTTCAGGCAATGTTTTAGTAGTCTTGGAACAGATAAACTATTTCTGCTCCACTGCTCCAAGAGTCAACAAGGTTGCTTTCTGCGCTTCTGTCAAACCTGTTACTCCGTAAATATTCATGCTCTCATAAAGGCATTCTACTCTCAGAGTTTTGATGCACTCTTTTGTCTGCATATCCCATATCTTGATAGCACCATTGCCATCGCCACTAACTAAGATATGACCTTCAGGACTAAAGGCAATAGACATCACCCAAATATGATGTTCCAAGGTAGCAATGCACTCACCTGTCGCTACATCCCAAAGTTTGATGGTGCCGTCACTGCTGCCACTTGCAAGGATATCACCTTGAGAACTAAAGGCGATCGCCCACACCCAATTTTTATGTGCTTGGACTATATGAATACACTTTCCTGTTTGCACATCCCATAGCCGCACAGTGCCATCTGCACTACCAGTCGCAAGCATATCACCTTGAGGACTAAAGGCAACCCACCAAACCCAACTGCTGTGTCCTTTGAATGTTTGATAGCATTGCCAGGTTTCTAAATCCCAGATTCTCCCGACATCATCAAAACTGCCAACTGCCAGCTTTTTGCCATCTGGACTAAAGGAGATAGACATGGCAATATGTTCCGGGTGAGTGTGCAGAATTTCACCTGTTGCTATATCCCATAATTTGATAGTACGGTCATAGCTGCTACTTGCCAACAGACAACCATCTGGACTGAAAGCAACCCCTGTCACCATACTTGTATGTCCCTGCAAGACTTTGATGCACTTACCTTCCAGTACATCCCATAACCTGATAGAATGGTCAGCGCTTGTGCTTGCTAATGTGCGACCGTCAGGACTATAAACAACTAAATAGATGAAATCAGTGTGTCCAATCAAACGTTGGCACTCACCGTCTAAATTCCAAAGTCTTACAATTCGGTCATAGCTACCACTGGCGATCAGGAAAGATTTTTCAAAAGGGGTAGGATTAAAGGCAACGGATGCAACCCAGTTATGCATTCCCCTAAATATTCTCACGCACTCTCCAGTTGCGACATCCCAGAGTTTCATGGTGAAGTCATCACCACCAGTGACAAGCAGAGTGCCTTGGGGGTTAGTGGCAAGCGCGTACACTGCGTTAGTATGTCCTTGGAATGTTCTGATGCATTGCTTTGTTGCTGTATCCCAAAGTCGAACTGTTCCATCTAAACCACTGCTAGCAAGGGTATTGTCGTCGTCCACAAAAGTCACCGAATGCACGCCGTTACTATGCCCCTGCAAAGTTCCGATACAATGACCCTCATCTATGTCCCAAAGCCAAATGCTGGGGTCTAAACCGCTAGTAGCAAGCATTCCTGAAGCGCTGAAGGCAACAGACCTAATCCAATCACTATATCCTTGCAAGGTTTTGATACAGCAACCTGTAGTCAAATCCCAAAGCTTGGCAGTTTTGTCATCACTGCCACTGGCGAAGATACAACCATCTGGACTCAAAGCTAGAGAGAAGATTGCACTATTATGTCCATGCAAGGCTTGGGTACATTCTCCTGTGTCAACATTCCAAACCCTGATAGTACAGTCTGCACTACTACTGATTAAGATTTTACCATCGAGTGCAAAAATAACGGAGAAAACGCACCCTTTATGACCTTGCAGAGTTTTCAAGCATTGTCCCGTTGTGACATCCCATAACTTAATCTTTTCATCTTGCGCCCCACTTGCCAGGATGCTGCCATCTGGACTAAAGGCAACACACCAAACAGAACCCAAATGACCCTGACAGCTCATGAGCTGTTGAGCAGTGGCGACATTCCACAAGCAAATTTGACCTTCAGAGTGAGCTGTTGCCAAAATTTTACCATTCGGACTGAACACGGCAGACATGGGGCTTGAAAAAGTTTTGGCAAATACAGACTTAGATAAGTCGCTATGGGCAAAGTTTACTTGTCTGAGGGGGGTGTCTTGGAGATAAGCTTGCCAAATCGTTAGGTAAGAGAAGTCGTAGCCAGTTAAATCAGTTTGCAGTTGACACAGTAGGTTTATGAGGTTACCAACTGCATACCCCGGTTCTAGTTCAAATGTGGGGAGGTGCGGGTATCTTTTGAGAGATTGCTCGCGTAATTCATGTACAATCTGAGTCAGATGAGTTGCGATCGCCACTTTACTTCGCAGCTTTAGCAGTAGTTGCTCAATGACAGGCTGGAGAATAAGTTTAGTTTGAGCAACCCGAATGTAGTCTTTGGCTGTAGCTTTGATCAACGCATGGCTGTTGAAGAGGATAAACAGATCAGGAGAACTTGCGGTTTCGCTTGTCCTCTTACCCATCTGTTCAATCTCGGTACAAACTTGTTGAACAATATAATCGGTGACATATTCCATCACCACTGGTTGGAGAGTAAATTGCACAGGGGTGTGTGGAACTGATTTTTTTTCGATTAAACTGCGCCTCCCAAGTGACTCCAATGCTTCCAAAAGCTTCATTGAAGATACAGGTAAGACTAAATCAGCACGCAACTCTGTGAGAGTGACTGGTTCGCGATTGATTGCTAGCCAGCACATTAGGTCTTTTTCCAAAGGTGAAATTCTGTGAAATTGCTGTGCTAATAAGTCATAAATACTACCATAAACAGTCGTACCTTGAGCGCGAAATTCTGCAATATCACCATCAAATAATTCTTGAATTGTGGTAGCAATAATCTTGAGAGCGAGGGGATTACCTGCGTAATGTGCAATTAGGTCTTGCCAATCTGCATCAGAACCGCAAAAAAAGCTTTTGGTTCGCACCAGTTCTAGCGCCGCACTAGCATTTAAACCTGTTAAGTGTAATGACCGAACTGGTAAACTTTCCCCAACGAGTGCTGCAATTTCCTGGGGCTTTTCCCGACTTGTCAGCACCACACAGCTTTGGTGAGCCGTTTCTCCTATTTGCTTAAACAGTTCTCCGTAGTCTTCATAGCCAATTTGGTAATGTCCAGAGGAGTCTAACTCTGCTAATATCGATTCTGCATTGTCTAGCACAACCAAACAGCGGTGCGATCGCAAATGTGTTATCAACTGCGATATACGCTTGCCAATGTTTTCTGATAAATCTATTGGTTGACCGTTAGCAAAAAATTGCAGCAAATTTGCGAGCAAGTCTTTAAGAGGCGGACTGTTGCGGAGACTTCGCCAGACTACAAACTCAAACTGCTCTTGAATTTGAGTAGCCAGTTTCACTGACAGGGAAGATTTACCAATTCCACCCATCCCCAGCAAAGCAATCAGCCGACAATGGTCGTGCAGTATCCAATACTCTAACTTACTGAGTTCGTCTGTGCGACCAAAGAAGATGGAGACATCAACAGCTTCGCCCCAGTCTTGGTGATGGGGTGATGGGCTTGCTTCTAGCAATAATGGGGAAGGGGCAATATTTTCTCCAATTATGACAACTTCCCCAGTCGTTGGCTTGCAATAATCGCTTTTAGTCAACTCCAAACCGAAAGCTCGAAAGAAATACTCAAGGCTTTGCTTATCAACTCCTTCTTCTCGCGTCAGCACTTTAGATACCGTAAAAGGAGCTAACTGCGTGCGGTAACTCAATTCTTCCAGAGTAAATCTGGCTCCATCATTTTCTTGAATTTCTAAGACATGCTTAGCCTCCTGAAGCTTCTGCAATCCTTGGAGACTGAGAATAACACCGCGCCTGCGTCTTTGCTTGTACTTTTCCATTGAGTAGACAAGGCTAAGGCTAAGTTGAGAATAATTTTACAGGCTGAAAGGCAATATCTTGGAATCCTTTATCTTTTATACATTTTAAGGATCGTTATCCTGAGCATTTGCCAATTGCCAAATACTCCAAGGCTTATCAGAACTCAGTTAGAGCTTCATTCTTTACAAAACTTAACTTAACGCTTAACGCCTTCCCGCCGCAATCGAGCATCAAGTTCAGCCGCCGCATTCATTGATGTTCGCGTATAGGTCTGAGGTAGAGAAGTCAATTGCTCAATGACCACTTCGGGTTGAGCGTGGGTAATCGCAGTACGGACTGCTACTGCGTCAAAAGCATCAACCACTACGGGTTTTGCGCCCAGTTTGGTAAGAACATGAGCTTTTTCTGATGTTCGAGTCATTCCAATCACTTCGTGACCCGCAGCAACTAAACCCGTGACCAGTGGACGACCAATTGCTCCCGTTGCACCTGCAATAAAAATTTTCATATCAACACTCCTGTCAAACAAGCATTGGTTTAGAGTTGATACTTTAAAGTTAGAGCGGATTTTGGTTTGACTGAAGATCCAATTTTTATAAACTTGAGTAGTCCAATTTCAGTAGAAAACGGTATGGAGTTCCATCTAACACATATAGCGAACTGCAATGTTCAGGTGATTCGTAAACGTTCAATATCCTTCATGGGTGGGGCACCAAATAAGCGGGAATATTCACGACTGAACTGTGAAGGACTTTCATAACCAACCTGATAAGCCGCATGAATTGCATCAGCGTTTTCACTCAGCATCAGACGACGTGCTTCCAATAATCTCAACTGTTTTTGATATTGCAATGGACTCATTGAGGTGACTGCCTTGAAATGGCGATGGAATGATGCAGGAGACATACTCGCTTGCTGAGCCAAATCCTCAACGCGCAATGATTTTGTAAAATCAGCTTTGATCCGTTTAATTACTTCTGCAACACGCTGCATATTGCTACCGGATGTCGCAATCTGGCGAACTGCTTCGTCCTGTTCGCCAATTAAAAGACGGTAATAGATTTCGCGAATAATCATCGGTGCTAGGAATGGAATATCCTGGGGCGTATCCAGCAGCCGTGTTAGTCTGGTGGCACAATCAATTAACGATGCATTAGCATCACTAACGAACAAGCCTCTAACCGAAGTTTCTTTTTTATCTGGACTGCGCTGGATTTGGTCAATAATATTCCAAAGTTGAATTGCGTCCAGGCTCAGCTTAAATCCTAGATACGGCTTGTCTGGTGTCGCTTCGACAATGTATCCACTGAGCGGTAAATCCACTGTGACAACGATATATTGAGCCGCACCATACTGATAGGTTTCCTTTCCTAGTAAGGTTTCTTTTTTGCCTTGAAGAATAATGCAAAGAGTCGGTTCATATACAGCACAGAGTGCTGTAGGAGCAGCAGATTCCCGCATAAATTCTAACTGAGCGATCGCAGTTGAATGGATACCGTTCCCCAAGTCATCCGTATGGCGAGTCACTAGTTCCACCAGTTCTTGACAAGGATGAATCGCCGTCTCGCGTTTCAAGAGTTCAATTGCCATAGCAGTTTCTCGATCGCTCCGATCATTTTGCTGCGATTATTATAGAGGATTCTTTTGAGTCCCATCTGACTGCTTGAGAGGATCGGGCAATAATCTGCGAGGTTTATGTATTTAAAACCCTTTTGCTTAAGCCTATGATGAACCTATAACAAAAAGACAATGAAAGGATAAGGCAATAGAGCAGGGCACAACAAGCAAATCCAAATCGCTTTGATTACAAAATCGAGGTGAGGACGGAGCAAAAATACCGCTTTTGCAACTGCCTAAAAACGAATTGATGTCGGTTGAAGAATCTAGCTGTGTTACTAACTGAATGTAAGGAGAACGAAAGATGACTCAGAGAACATGGTTCATTACAGGTGCTTCCCGTGGAATTGGAGCCGAAATCGCAAAAGCCGTTTTGGCAGCAGGTGACCAATTAATTGCAACCGCCCGCAACAAAACCGATTTGCATCAGTTCGAGTCCAGTCAAAATGTGTTGACGCTCAGCCTGGATATTACCGACGAGGCTCAAGTGAAAGCAGCAGTTGCAGCAGGACTGGAACGCTTTGGGCAGATCGATGTGTTAGTCAACAATGCGGGATTCGGTTTGCTTGGAGGCATCGAAGAAACCAGTGCTACTGAGGTTGAGCGGGTATACCGCACGAACGTCTTCGGGCTGTTGAATGTGACCCGTGCCGTGTTGCCCAGTATGCGTCAGAACCGCTCCGGACACATTATTAACCTATCGTCGATCGGGGGCTACCGCTCCACTCCAGGGTGGGGCATCTACTCCTCAACCAAGTTTGCAGTTGAAGGCATTACTGAAGCTCTACACGATGAATTAGCTCCTCTGGGCATCCATGCCACTGTGGTCGAGCCGGGATACTTCCGGACCAATTTCCTCGATGGCAGCTCGCTCCAGCGCACTGCCATGGAAATTTCCGATTATGCGGAAACGGTCGGTAAAATCCGTAACCACGCATCTGAACTGAACTATCAACAACCCGGAGATCCCACCAAACTCGCCCAGGCGATCCTTGAGCTGGTCAACGCAGATACCCCACCTCTGCGGTTGCCTCTAGGGACAGACACCCTTCAGGCAATTGCTAAGAAAAACGCTTACGTCGAGCAAGAAACGGCACAATGGCGGACTCTGGCTGAATCCACTGATTACAGATAAGGAGTGGAAGACTCAGCCATGAAAAAGCAGCCTTATCTCTAGTGTTTTTGATTGCATGGGAAATACTGATAGATTGGGCTGCCTGACCTGTCGATTCGATAACAAAGACAAAATAGTGTTTTCTATACAGACTTAATCCAGAAAGAGGATTTATGAAAAAATACACCACCGCCCCCCACCGTAAATTACTAATGAGCTTTGGATTAATTGGCTTTGGTTTGATGATAGCCGCTTTAGCACCTGTGACCAGTGCTAAAGCCGAGCCAAAGCAAGCAGAGATTCGCTTTCTTGTGCAATCTAATGAGAGCCAGAATAAAGAAATAGTACGCGAAGGCTTTGCCAAATGGGCAAATAACACTGGTAGTTTCTTCTCACTGCTAGCTGATGATGTGGAATGGACGATTACAGGCAGAAGTCCAATTTCCAAAACCTACACCAGCCGCAAGCAATTTTTGGAGGAAGCGATCGCGCCAATTAACGAGCGATTGAGCGTCAGAATAGTACCCAGTTTACGAGGCATTTATGCCGAGGGCGACATGGTAATTGCCTTATGGGATGGAACAGCTACAGCCAAAGACGGCAAACCCTATACCAACACCTATTCCTGGTATATGACCATGAAAAACGGGCGTATTGTCAAGGTAGTAGCATTCTTCGATACCATTGAGCTTACCGATCTGTGGAAACGCATTCCTGTAAGTAAAAAGGAATTGACAAACTATTGAAGTTCAAGACGATCGCACCACAGGGCACCTCAGATGCAATCACTTTTCCACGCTCAAACATCTTTGCGATCTTTCCCTACTTGATTTCGGCAGGATCGAATTCGGTGACTCGTCCTGGTCGGGCAGCCAAAAATACATCGTAGGAAGTGCAATAAGCAATGGTGACATCATTGGCTTTGTTATAGAGATGAACCACGGTATTCGCTCCTCCTGGTTGGAGTGCAATGGGTTCCAAATCGCCAAAAAATAGACGGCGAATCGTGTCTCCACTGCCTAATTCATCTCTTAACTTTTGTAGCAGAGCAAGTTTCTTCTCAAGGGTTGGGGGCGTTGGATCTGCTGGGTTGGCTGATTGCATGGCTACAATTCTTCCGGAATTTTTACAGTGATACTCGTTCGCGTTCTAGTCTATAATAAAATTGATTCTTGACAGCATTAAGCACTGCCATAAACTGGAACTGCTGCCCCTCGAACATCTTGAGCCGCTTCAGATGCTAAGAAACAAATAACTTGAGCTAAAGATTCAGGTTTAACCCAGTTGTGCGCGTTCTCAGCTCCCAATGCTACTCGATTGGTAGGGGTATCAATAATGCTGGGTAGAACCACATTGGCTGTAATGTTGGTTCCTTTGGTTTCATCAGCGATCGCCTTGGTCAGGGCAACGACTCCTGCTTTGGAAGCACAATAAGCTGCGAGTTGCCCGCCCGGTTCTACAGCCCCCCGCGAGCCGACCGTGACAATCCGTCCATATCCATGCTCTAACATACGTCGTAGGCTATGCTTGCAGACTAAAAAGGTTGTGTTGAGATTCAACCCAAAGTCCCGTTGCCAATCAGCAAAAGGATACTCATGGGTTTTACCAATCGCAAAACCTCCAACCAGATGGATCAACACATCGACTCGCGGCATAGCATCCACTAGATGTTGAACAGCTTGCTCATCTTGCAAATCGGCAGGAATAAACTGGATTCTGTCCCGATCGGCAGGGGAGATAGCTTCTTTAAGCCGCTTTGTTTCTTCCGCTTTGCGATAAGGCACCGTGACGAGCGCACCGAGTGCCAGTACAACAGGAGTGACACCTAAACCCAACCCCCCAGTGCCTCCTGTCAGTAACACATATTTATCTTTCATTATTACTCCACAAACTACTAACTATTCCTACATCAAACAAGGAATTGACATTCGCTGCAAGATATGAGATGACTTTCCTCTTGTTTCCTCCACGGGCACCATCCACGTGGTTTCTACAATTCTCACAAGGTTTTGTCAAATACAATCCACTCATAGTCTTCTACCTGACGAATTCCCATTTCCCATCTTGCCACCTGTCTGTTTAAATACCAGTTTTCCGGCTCATGCTTGGGACGAGCGAAAAGCTTATTCACTTCTGGTACGACAAAAGCTGAATAATGCTGTGCGATCGCAACACACGTTGTCGATTTTCCTACCGCAGGTGCGCCTTCTAAAGTAATAATCATTTCTACAGGCTATGTATGGTGTGCTAGCGATAGTGTAATGTGTTGCGTTAGCAATCGCTTAAGTTAGCGACTTAAGACCTTTATCTTTACTGGTACAGATTCAAACGTTATCAGAAACTGTAGTTATCGACGGTGTAGTGAATTGTGAGTGGAAGAGCTTGCAGGAAAGCTTCCTACAAAAGAAAAACTGCTCTTCCAATCGCTTTAAATTACACAAAAAGCGCATTTTGTCAAACAATATTCATAATTATGAGAGATTCGACCCATGACTAATGTTATTAATCCAATTAAGCGTCCCGAAGTAACGCAACAACTGTCTGAAAATATTATTCTCACAACTCTGGATGACTTGTACAACTGGGCAAAAATGTCCAGTTTGTATCCGATGATGTTTGGCACAGCCTGCTGTTTCATGGAGTTTATGGCTGCTTATGCTTCTCGGTTCGACATGGAGCGATATGGCATGATTCCCCGTGCGACTCCCCGACAAGCAGACTTAATGATTACCGCAGGTACAATCACGATGAAGTACGCCCCTAACTTGGTGCGACTTTATGAACAAATGGCAGAACCTAAGTATGTCATCGCAATGGGAGCTTGCACAATTACGGGCGGAATGTTCAGTGTAGATTCTCCAACCACTGTTCGAGGGGTAGACAAGTTAATTCCAGTCGATGTCTACATACCGGGATGTCCCCCCGACCTGAGGCTGTCATCGATGCGATTATTAAATTGCGTAAGAAAATTGCCAATCAAAGCATCCAAGAACTGCCCCAACTCCAACAATCTCACCGCTACTACAGCATCACACACAAGATGAAAGTAGTGCCTCCCATCAATGATGGGAAGTATCTGAAAAGCCCTACACGGGAAACTCCATCCAAGGAAATTGCTGAGGCAACAGGATTGCCTTTACCTTTGGCGCTTCAACAGCAGAAAATGGAGGTAAAGTTTCAATGAATGAAGATCGTCTTAACGCATTTGTCAATCAGCTTGTCAACGACATGGCAGTAAGTATGTCAGGCGTGATGGCTAGTATTGGGCACCGACTGGGTTTATACAAAGCAATGGCTGGTGCTGGTCCGATGACGCCATCTCAACTAGCTCAAAAGACAGGTACTCGCGAGCGATACGTTCTGGAGTGGCTGAACAGTCAGGCAGCCAGTGGCTATATCACTTACGACCGTGAACAACACACTTATGAGTTGCCTGACGAACACGCGATGGTGTTAGCCAATCCAGAAAGTCCCGTTTTCATGGCTGCTGCTTTCGATACTATTTCCTCAATGTGGCTGGATGAGGACAAAGTTATAAATGCTTTCCAAACTGGTCGGGGCATTGGTTGGCACGAGCATCATCATCGGCTATTTTGCGGCTGCGAAGCGTTCTACAAAACGGGTTACAAGGCGTCGCTGACGACTAACTGGATTCCTGCACTCGAAGGAGTTGAAGAAAAGTTGCAGGCAGGCGCTTTAGTTGCTGACGTGGGTTGCGGTCATGGTGCATCTACTATCCTTTTGGCGCAGGCTTATCCCAACTCAAAATTCTTTGGCTTCGATTACCACAACGAGTCAATTACTGTTGCACGTCAACGCGCTGTAGAAGCTGGTGTTAGCGATCGCGTCCAATTTGAAGTCGCTCATGCAAAGAATTTTCCAGGAACAAACTACGACCTAGTTTGCTTTATGGATTGTCTACATGATTTAGGCGATCCTGTAGGTGCGGCAAAACATACAAAGGAAGTCTTAGCTGAAGACGGAACGGTGCTATTGGTTGAACCGTTCGCTGGTAACTCTATTGAGGACAATCTCAATCCAGTAGGTCGGATGTTTTATTCCGCCTCCACTGCAATATGCACGCCCAACTCACTATCTCAAGAGGTTGGGCTAGGACTGGGAGCACAAGCTGGTGAAGCGAGACTGGCTCAAGTTATGTCTGAAGCTGGCTTTAGTCGGTTCCGGTGTGCTACACAGACTCCTTTTAATCTCATACTGGAAGCGCGTTTATAGGTCTTAATCCGCGTTTGTTATTACGGGCGCAAGACGCCGCGCCCGTACCTCCTGACATCCTGTCCCTGAAGGGAGATGTGAGATGGATATCGCTGTCTTTTCTTCTCAAGAACTGCCCTTCGTGTTGCAAACTCTAACAACAGTAGCGGCTAAACCAGAGGCATTAACACCACTTGAACATCAGTTTTTACAGGTAGTGAAGCAGCTACATCAAGCCTCAGTTGTAGTTGATGACTTATCTCCTATCACGCCAACACAAATTGCTACAGCCATCACCGATCCACACCACCGCAAACGCTTGCTCCAAATGGCAATGGTGATGGCGATGGTAGATAACGAGATTACGCCTAGCCAGCAAAAAGCATTGCGATCGCTTGCAGAAGTCCTTTGTAGTAACGAGCAAAGTTTACGAGTGCTGCACAAAGCCGCTAGAGAACATAAGCTGCTAGCGCAGATGGACATAACACGGGAGTCGATGGGCATATTTATGAGTGCATCCTATGCACAAGAAGGTACTATCGGTCTTAAAAAGATAGTAACTCCACTGTTTTACGGCGGCGAAGATCCAGATGTAGCATGGAAGTATCGACAATTGGGGCTATTACCAGAGGGAACTTTGGGACGCGCGTTTTGGGAATACTACACCCAAAAACGTTTTAGCTTTCCTGGTGAGGTGGGGAGCATTCCAGAGCGCATGGTGTTTCACGATTTTGCGCATATTTTATCTGGTTACGACACTGACCCTCAAGGAGAGATTCAGCAGGGAGCCTTTCAGGCGGGTTTTATCCGCGAAAACGGTTTTGTATTTCTGCTGTTCGTCGTTCTGTATTTTCATTGGGGTTTTCACATCACGCCTTATGCGGATGCGGGGATGGAACTGTTTGATATCTCACGAGTCATACACGCCCTACAGCGCGGTGCAGCGTGTAAAGTAGATTTTTCAGATAACTGGAACTTCTGGGAAGTTGTGCATGTACCAGTAGAAGAATTACGCGATCGCTACAGCATTCCACCCTTTAGCCCAATGCGGTTCAGATAAGGCTAGATCCCCCCTAACCCCCCTTAAAAAGCGGAGAATTTAGCCCCCTTTTTAAGGGGGTTGGGGGATCTTTAAGGATTAACATCTAACTGAACCGTATTGCCCCTTAGCCAACTTTAGATTTTCAATTCCAGATTTTGGAAACATCTATGTGGAACAAACTCAAACAAATCAAAGCGCTTCAAGCTTATAAAAAGTCTGAAAATTACGGCGATTTTGCCATTCTTAAATCTGATTTATTAGGAGCAAAAGTTAATCCGACAGTAGAGGCTAAACTGCAACACGTTGTCGGATATCATCCCCTCATTAATTTAGAGGAATTGAGTAAATATCCTCAAGGTACCTTTGGGCGAGAATATGCCGAACATATGCGGAAAAATAACCTGAAACCATTTAACATCAGTCCCGAACTTGAGGACGTTGCTAGACGCAATGTATTTGCCTTGCGATACGTTGTCACTCACGATATTTTTCATCTCTTGCTTGGCTTTGATACCAGCTACGCCGGAGAAATTGGCGTGCTTGCCTTCGCAGCTGCCCAAAATTACAGCAAATCTCTAAAAATTAGCCTTTTGTTAGCAAAATTCCTATATCCAATCATAGCTCCTAAACAACGTCAAGCTATTTTTGCTAATCTTAAAAAAGGACTTGAACTTGGGAACAAAGCACAATTTTTATTAGGATACCGCTTTGAAGAACATTGGAAAGAACCAATCAACGAAATCAGAACTCGATTAGGATTACCACAAATTCATAACCCTGAATATTCCCCAAAATTCATTCCAGTTTAGATTTTTTATAATAACAAAATGCAGGAGAACAACAGATGATTACGCTCAAACAAAACTCTCCACAGCAAATCAATACGAAACTGCCAAATAGAACGCGTGAACCAGGATTGCTCCAAACGATATGGGCAGTTGTGCGACCGTTGGATTATCTTGAAACAATGCAAGAACGCTATGGAGATATCTTTTTAACTGAAATTCCTGGCTTTCGTCCCCAAGTCATTATCAGTAATCCCGAAGCGATTCAAGAAATTTTTACTGCTGATTCCAAGTTATTTGATTCAGGTTCAGGAAGCGAAATTATACAACCTTTGTTGGGGTCAAACTCTTTAATATTGCTAGACGGTGAGCGTCATATGCAACAACGCAAGCTGTTGATGCCTCCTTTTCATGGTGAGAGAATGCGGGCTTACGGTCAGCTCATTTCTGACATTGCCAAGCAAGTTATCAGCCAGTGGAAGATTGGCGATGTATTTAAAGCACGTTCCAGTATGCAAGAGATTTCCCTAACAGTTATTTTACGCGCTGTTTTTGGGCTGAAGGAAGGAGAGCGTTACCAACAAATTAGGAAAACCTTAACAGCAATGTTGGATAGTTTTGAGTCTCCTTTAAGTGCGACTCTACTATTTTTTAAAACACTGCAACATGATTTAGGACCTTTGAGTCCTTGGGGAAATTTTGTACGGCAAAGAGAGCTACTTGATAAATTACTTTACCAAGAAATTCGCGATCGCCGCTCAAAGCCTGAGCCTTTAGGTGAAGATATTCTGAGCTTATTACTATCAGTTCGGGATGAAGCAGGTCAACCGATGACAGATGTTGAGTTACGGGATGAATTAATGACCATGCTTTTCGCTGGGCATGAAACCACAGCAACCGCTTTAGCTTGGGCTTTATATTGGGTTCACTATATACCAGAAGTGCGCGAAAAGCTCTTACAAGAATTTAGCTCCATTAACGTCGGTAGTGCAGATCCAATGGAAATTGCTCGGCTACCTTATTTGAATGCAGTTTGTTCAGAAACCTTAAGAATTTATCCTGTTGTTTTCTTTGCCTTACCACGAATTTTACAAGCTCCAATGCAATTGATGGGCTACGAATTACCAAAAGGGATGTTAATTTCGGCTTGTATCTATTTGACTCACCATCGCCCAGATATTTACCCAGAACCCAAGCAGTTTAAGCCAGAGCGCTTTCTAGAAAGACAGTTTTCTCCTTATGAATATTTACCTTTTGGAGGCGGGAACCGTCGCTGCCTTGGCTTGGCATTTGCCATGTTTGAAATGAAATTGGTACTTGCAACCGTCTTATCTGATTACTCACTAGAACTAGCAGAACGGCGTCCTTTGCTACCTGTACGTCGCGGTATAACATTTGCACCTCCAGGAGGAGTACCTTTGGTGGTTAAGGGGCGTAATTAACGACTTAAAATTGCCTTTGTTGTTGCGATCGCCTCTCCTACCCCATTCACAACATAAACGTTTTCTGGCGACAGCTTTTTGAAGAAAACTTTGCTTTGTTCCTCGTCAGTCAGCAAAATAACTTTCTTATTACCTTTCAAAGCCAAAGCAATTTCTGAAGCTGTCCCAGCACCCATCCCACAGGCAATCACCACATCACTGGAGAGGACATTAATATTATTGCGAGCATTTCCCATATCAGTAAATATAGCAATATCAACTGCTTCAGAAATGCCCTTGCTATCCTCACTAGGAAGAATGCCAATAGTTAAACCATTGGCAGATTTTGCTCCCAGATTTGCGGCTTCCATGACCCCAACATTTCTACCACCAGTGAGCAAAACCCATCCTTCTTGTGCAATGACTTTCCCAAGTTCATAGGCATTTTGCACATCAATTGAGGTAGCCTTTTCTCCTGGTCCCATCACTCCAATAATGATTTTTCTCATTGCTGTTTCTTAAGAAGAACACAGTACCCAGAATTCAAAACTCAGAACTCAAAACTTTTCGAGCTAGAACCAGCCCTTTCAAGGTGGGTAAAAATTTTGGTCAAGAAATTCCTCTTTAACCTCTTTACTCTGTGTACTCTGCGCCTGCTGTCGGGAAACCCTCCCTCACGAGGTGCTCCTCTGTGCCTCTGTGGTTAAATAAATTACTTTTAAACCGCACAGGCACAAAGGGCGCAGAGAAAAAGCTGATATAGTAAAATTTCGGATATAGCGCTAAATATTTTTATAAAAAATTCATAAATTTTCAGTAGAAACCCGGTTTCCAGAAGAAACCGAGTCTGAAAAAACATTATAAACTCCCAACAATCATCCCAGCAAGTACGAGAAAACCAATCCACACGTTTTGCCGGAACATTTCTCCATAAGCAGAGTTAGGCAGGTTTGGCTGTCTTAAGCGTGTGTACTGCCAAGTCCAGGCTACAGTAGCAATAGCAAGACTGATCCAAAAGGTAGGGCGCAGGTGCATAAGCACACCTAGCCAACCCAGTAAAAACACGGTACCAACAAAGAAAATCCCAATTGCAACAGGCGCGTAATCACCAAAGAATAAGGCGCTAGAGTTCACACCAATTCGGCGGTCATCTTCCTTGTCGCTCATGGCATAAACAGTATCAAATCCCAATGTCCACAGTACAGTTGCACCCCAAAGCAGCCAAGTGGGAAGTGAAAGGTTATGCGTCACCGCACTCCAGCTAATCAAAACGCCAAAACCCCAAGCGATGGAGAGCACCAACTGCGGGATAGGAAACACCCGCTTTGCCCCTGGATAAAGCAAAATGACTGGAACTGCTGCTACACATAACCAAAATGAAAGCGCGTTAAGATAAAAGGCAAGAACTGCTGCACATCCCATCGCCACTATGGCAACAATGATGCCGACTTTTATCGAAAGCGCACGGGAAGCAAGAGGGCGATCGCGAGTTCTTTCCACTTGTGGATCTATATCTCTATCCCACAAATCATTGACAACACACCCAGCAGCACTTGTGGCGAGAGTCCCCAAAATGATAACGCCAACCAAGGGTAAAGGTGGTTTTCCAGCAGCTGCCAAAAACACAGCCCAAAGAGCAGGAATCATCAAAATTAACCGTCCTTCTGGTTTATGCCACCGCAAAAGCCGGATAATAACAAACAACATGGGTTCGGTGTTGCGTTCTGGCGTAGTTAGCATAGGCAGCAAAACAATAACTAGAGATAGATTTATTCACATATAGTTACATCTATAGAATATCTTTATTTGATATTTATAAAATCAAACCACAAGTAACAACTTTGGATACGCTTAATGAGTTAATTTAGTTGTGTGAACATGGTGCATCTCCTGACTCAGTCAGGTTCACTTATACATTCCGCTTGAGAATAATTTTGTTTTTCATGCATACATTGTCTCGCTCAGACCGTCTGTATTGCCAGCTTTTACCATCCTTAACTTACCATCCTTAACAGAGAGAAACCATAGATGGTGAATTTAGTTTCAGCTAGCTGGGAGAGCCTTCCAACTCAAACAGTTGAGCAACATCGGATTATTGCTGCTATCGATTTGGGGACAAATTCACTACACATGGTAGTTGTGCGAATTGAACCCACACTGCCATCTTTTAGCATTATCGCCAGAGAAAAAGAAACAGTGAGACTTGGCGATCGCGATATTGAAACAGGGAATTTGAAACCAGAAGTGATGGAACGAGCGATCGCCACCTTGGGACGCTTCCAAGAGATCGCCAAAACTCTCAACGCCGAAACAATCATTGCTGTGGCGACTAGCGCCGTACGAGAAGCGCCCAACGGCAAAGATTTTTTGCAAAGCGTAGAAGACGAGTTGGGTTTAAGCGTTGACCTAATTTCTGGTCAAGAAGAAGCGCGGCGGATTTATCTTGGTGTGCTGTCAGGGATGGAATTCAACAACCATCCCCACATCATTATAGATATTGGTGGCGGTTCCACAGAAATAATTTTGGGCGACTCTCACGAAGCGCGAACCCTCACTAGTACAAAAGTCGGTGCAGTCAGACTCACCAGCGAGTTAATCACCACTGATCCTATCAGCAACGCTGAGTTTAAGTATTTGCAAGCATATGCACGCGGAATGTTAGAACGTTCCGTGGAAGAGGTGCAAGCAAACCTCAAATTAGGGGAATTTCCCCGTTTGGTAGGAACTTCCGGCACAATTGAAACTCTGGTGATGATTCAAGCGCGAGAGAAACAGAGTTCCGTTCCTTCAACGCTCAATGGTTATGAACTGAGTTTAAAAGACTTGCAGGAGTGGGTCAATCGCTTGCGGAAAATAAGTAACTCAGAACGCGCTGCAATTCCTGGTATGCCGGAGAAACGGTCTGAAGTTATACTTGCAGGCGCAGTCATCCTACAAGAAGCAATGAACCTTTTGGGGGTTGAGTCCGTCACCGTGTGTGAACGTTCGCTGAGGGAAGGTGTTATTGTAGACTGGATGCTTGCCCACGGCTTAATTGAAGATCGGCTGCGTTACCAAACTAGTGTGCGCCAGCGGAGTGTTCTGAAGATTGCGAATAAATACCATGTGAATTTAGAACACAGCGATAGGGTAGCAGTCTTTGCTTTGAGTATATTTGACCAAACAAAAGGGACACTCCACAACTGGGGAGCAGAAGAACGGCAACTCCTTCAGGCTGCGGCGCTATTACACAATTGTGGTCATTATGTCAGCCATTCTTCTCACCACAAGCACTCTTACTATCTCATTCGCAATGGTGAATTACTAGGCTACAACGAAACTGAGGTAGAAATTATTGCCAATTTAGCGCGTTATCATCGCAAATCGCCTCCCAAAAAAAAGCACGAAAATTATCGCAATCTGGTGAGCAAAAATCATCGGCAAATTGTTAATCAGTTGAGTGCTATTTTAAGATTGGCGGTTGCTTTAGATAGACGGCAAATTGGAGCAATTACACGAGTGCAATGTGAATATTTGCTGGAACAGCAGGAATTTAATTTAAAAGTTTTTCCATCTCGCGCTGATGATGATTGTGCCTTAGAACTTTGGAGTTTGGATTACAACAAAGGAGTGTTTGAGGCAGAGTTTGGTGTGAAATTTGTGGCGAATTTAGAGCCTCTAGCTGTGCTTACTTAAATGAACTAGGGTGTGTTAACGCAGTGTAACGCACCCTAAAATTGTATCAATAATTACTTTATAAATTGTCTCTAAGTGCCAACTTCAGTAGTAAATTCGGTACTTTGCAAGCCAATGTTCGCACTAAATTTTAAACTAAACTGTTTAGTTTGCACCTGGTCGCAGGCTGAGTACAACTACCCCTTAAACTAGAAAAAATAGGAAAAGTAGGAAAAGTAGTAAAATTATGGTTACTAACAGCATACTCGGATGCTAGCTATACGCGTCCCTTGCGCGTGTCCGTGCCTCCTCCGGAGGAGCTTGCGCTAACGGCGAACGCGAGTGCGTGCGCTCTGCGCTCAGCCGTGCCGTTCGGCGATAGCCGTGGCGTTAGCCATAGGCATAGGACTCAGCGTCAAGCCTCCGGCTTATCGCACGCTCTGCAAGGATTTTTGGCTATTTAACCCTCATTTGTTGCACCTGAATATACTTCTAGGGTCTGAGAATCTAGAGAGCGTCTCATTTTTTTCTTTTTCAGCAAGCCCTAAGTAGACATTTCTAGAAACGAGTCATATGGCAATGGCTCACAATGCAGTAAAAACGCAGATTTTACTACACTATTTGATGGCTAATTAGGATTAGTAGGATTAGTCGGCAATTTGATACTTTTTACTTAAGTTATGACTAAATGACTGTTAATATTTCAATGCAAGCTATTTATTCTTGCTGAAAGTTTTGATTGTAACTAAGGAAAACATGAATAAACTGTTAAAGATTTTGGTAAGCGCTGTGATTTTATGCTCTGTGATTTTGAGCTTGAGCTTTTCATTGATAACTCTTCCAGCGTTGGCTGAAGCACCCAAACAAGAGAAACAAGAGACGAAAACTAGTAAAGTTTCTGAGGTAAAAGAAACCTTAAAGGATACTATTAGCAATACAAAGCATTCGGCTCAAGGAAAACAAAACCAGATTTCTAAGTCACAACCACCTCAAGCTCCTCAAGCCCCCCGACCAGCACAGGGGTATTAGATGCTCCTCGCACAGACCGAGGTAATTGGTAATCGTTCATCACACGACTATCACCAGGTGATATAACACGATTCAAGAATGTTTATCACCTGGTTATTTTTTTCTGAGTTACTATTAGCAATGTTGAATGAAAAATTAAAAAAATAGAAATAAGTCTGATTTGTAGGAGTCATTTACAAACAACCTTTTACCAAACAAAAGAGCAACATTAATTTTTTGCGCTCACCAAAATTTGTTTTAGAAGTGGAATTATGACTAATAGTACTTATGATCTAATCGGAATAGGGATTGGACCATCTAACTTAGGTTTAGCAGCACTTTGTGAACCTGTAGACCAAATCAACGCTCTATTTCTAGAACAAAAACCTCAATTCCAATGGCATCCAGGTTTATTACTTGAAAATAGTTCACTTCAAGTACCATTTCTAGCTGATTTGGTAACAATGGCTGATCCCTGTAGCAAATTCAGCTTCCTTAACTACCTCCAAACTAGCGATACTTTCCTGCCACTATTGTTCTGTTTTGTTCAGCCACTCATCCTTGGAAATCCCAAAAATTAAGGTATCCCACAAACGCCCCTTAAACCTCTCATTGTCCGGCAATCTTTGCTCAAGCTGCATTCCAATTTTTTCCAGCACCCTAACCGAAGCAGTGTTTTCAGCAATGCACCAAGAATAGACGCGGTGCAACTTTAACTCCTCAAAGCCAAATTTAAGAATAGTGGCTGCTGCTTCTGTTGCATATCCTTTGCCCCAGTAGTCTGGTGCAATCTCATAACCAAGGGAAGCTTCATGCGATTCTGGCTGTTGTTTGCGGATACCGCAGTTTCCGATTAATTTTCCTTCATATTTTAATTCCACTGCCAACTGAAATTTTATTCGTGGCACTTGCTGTTGCTGCTTCAAAAACATTTCTACAAATGCCCGCACATCAGCTTCACTGCGGGTTTCCCATTCAGAAAATTTCAGGTATCGGGTGTCAGCTTGATAGGCTAGAACTGCTTGCCAATCTTCAGGGATAAATTCTCGTAAGATGAGTCGCTTGGTGGAAAGAAACATTATAGCTGTAGGAACAGTGTTGATCCGGTTCTTTGAGTCGCCATGTTGACTTTGTTATGGCTACGGGGTGGCACATGATTATAGGTGGCTCATGAACAGCTTGCTTTCATTCTTCGGTTCGTGAAGAGTCAAGAGCGTTCACAAATCAAATAGGATTCCTATATATAAGTAGGAAAAGTAGAGAGTTTGCGGAGATACGTGCAAGATCGGACTTGTTGCATCGGTTACAGGTTAATGTTATGGGCTGCTTGTTAATGTTGATTTCAATGCCTCATTTGTGATTCTCATTTCAACATAATTACTAATTAAAAATCCCTACCCTAAGAGGGATGGGGACTTCAAGAGAATATTCATTGAGAAAAGCAATTTTGTCTTAATCTGTCACGCATAATATCCGAAGGGCGTTGATTTCCCGGAGTGTGCAAACTGCGATCCAGGCTAAGGGTTGTGAGCTAATGTAAACCGTATTGTCATATAAGTTCTATTTGCGAACAGCAAGGGCGTGGAAATCACCAATGTTAACTCCATTCACAACGTTATCGAATTTATACAGATAGGTAGGTTTAGCATCCTTACCGTCGTTTTCAATTTGTACGACGCCTACTCCAGGGGTAGCACCCACACTGTTGAAAAATGCAGGATCGTTTCCTGATATGGGATTCGGTCCACGCTGTGAGATAAAAGCAATTTCTTGAGAGGGTGATGTGTCTATTAAGTCTGGTGCAGGATCAGGACCTAAGGCTGTATCTGTCAGTTCAACAAGATTAACTGCGCGAACTTTGTTTGAACCGTCAATGTTTGCATCAAAGGGGTTGGGCTTGAAGTCATGTATTGTAATCGTGTTTGATGCACGGTTAAGTTGCCATAAGTATTTGTCACGAACGACTACCACACCATGAACATCATTACCGGATTGAGGAACTTTGATAAAATCTGGACGTTTGGAGGGATTTTCTAGCAGAGACTTGTTGTCATAGACATAAACAAAGTCAGCTATTTCAGGATTAGCATTGCCTGCATTCGTGATAAAGTTGTCGCCAACTTGAGCGGCAATCAATCCATTGAAGGTGACTTCATCTTTATTGTATATGTGTGCTATCGTCAGTGTTTCTACATTTGCGATCGCCACGCCACCATCAGCAAAAGTGACATAAACGAATTTACCTGCATCATCGACTACAGCTACCACCGGTCGGGCGGTGGGAGTTCCTAAGGCTGTCTTTGTCTCTGAAGTATTGAAGTCCAACGTTTTCACTTCACCAAAAATTTTACCTCCGGGTGCCTCATAATTTGTGGAAATCTTATGAATCCGTTGACCAGGAGTATCTGCAACAAATACAAAGTTGTTATCCTTTGAAGGGTAAACAGCGTGGGAGTTCGAGTTGGGTAATCCTGGTGGAAGAATCGAATCTACAACTTCACGTTTATTAGCGTCAATTGCGTAGACCTGAGCCGTAGTTGCATGTCCTACAATCGCATATGTAGCGCCTTTGTTGAAAGCAATCCAGTGGGGTTTTTGACCTGCTGCAAAACCTTTACTCTTAGCGCTAGCAGCCAAGTTAACTTTCTCAACCTTTGCATTACCTCTTAAAAAGTCTCGGTCGTCGCCTGACAGAACATAGAGATTTCCTCCCAAGGGAGTACCATCAAAGGAATCTGCCTGATCAATAGCCCAAACCTCATAATCTGATGAATTGTTTGGTTGTCTGGCTGAGGCTGATAGAGAAAAATTGTTGTGCAGTGGGAGGGGGACTTGGGTAAATATAACCCAAACAATCCCAACCAAAAATAGGAACGGAAGGAAAAATTTCTTCATCTTTAACTTTCCTCATTTAAGTACATGAATAAGTACATGAAGCAGTCTGTACAACGCCTCATAGCCGATTTGGTTGTGTTGGTAAAAGGGTTGTGTGCCAAGCGATCGCTTGAAAGAGTGTTAAGTTAAAAACCCTCTGTTTTGGAAGTGGTGATTAAGACTTGACTCAAACCAAACGATACTGACAGATTGTTAATCACAATCTGCATAGAAAATCTCCTTACGTGGTGAATCAAAGAACGTCGGTTAAGCTTGAAGACAACCAGCAATTATATGTAAAATATATTACCGATTTAACCTGAAACTACATAGGTTTTGCTTTTAGTAATATCACTGCTTTTTTTGTATCCAAAATTACTTAACTTTAGAATACAAAAGTTCCTCCATTAAGAAATGGAGGTCGAAATATGTATCAAAAGCGCAACATTAAGTGCCAAAACGGAATTGGTTAACACCCTTTCAAAACAAAGATGCAAGCTCGGTCTTCTTGATAAAAACCTTTATATTGCCGTAAAACTTGCAATTACGACATACTGTAAAACTTACTATAAATACGGTTAAACAATCAAGCCATAGTAGTATCAAATATTTGTAAATTTTACAGTTATCTTGTCATGTCAATTTGGAAACTAAAGCCAAAAAATCTTGACAGGTGAATGCGCCCTCCATGGCATGAATACCCAACCGTTCCCTCTCACAACGGCAAGCACCAGCCAACCTGTCAATTCAACCGCCCTTCGGACAAGGCAGCTATCATAACTGCTGGTGTACGCAGTTCCTAACTAAGTATTTTTTCCTTCACAAAACGACATAATTAGGTAAAATTAGTTAAAGCGATTTTCGCGTTTGTAAAACAAAGGCTTCAGCAATCCCATGCAACTGAAAGTCAGTGCATCTAGACTACCCTTGGCAACAATACTCTTGATAGCCCCTTTTTTCCTATGGGGTACAGCTATGGTGGCGATGAAAGGAGTGATACCTCACACCACACCATTGTTTATGGCGGGAGTACGTTTGATACCCGCGGGGGTACTCATTTTGATAGCAGCAGCATTCATGGGTAAACCTCAGCCCAAGGGTTGGGTTGCATGGCTGTGGATTGCTTTATTTGCCTTGGTGGATGGAACGCTGTTTCAAGGCTTTCTAGCAGAGGGATTACTCAGAACAGGTGCTGGGTTAGGATCTGTGATGATTGACTCTCAACCTTTGGCTGTGGCATTGCTGTCTTTGTGGTTATTTCAAGAACACATCGGTTTTTGGGGATGGCTGGGACTAGCATTTGGAGTCACAGGTATTAGTTTAATTGGCTTACCTCAGGAGTGGATTTTCCATTTTCTAGACTCAGGCACAATTGTAAAGACTTTGGATGCAACGTCTCTACTACAACAACTGTTTGACAGCGGCGAATGGTTGATGCTGTTAGCGGCGCTGAGTATGGCAGTGGGAACAGTGTTGATCCGGTTTGTTTGCCGCCATGCTGATCCTGTTATGGCTACGGGATGGCACATGATTATAGGTGGGTTGCCATTGTGGGGAATTTCGTCAGTTGCAGAATCACAGCAGTGGCAGAACATTGTGCCATCTGACTGGATAGCATTGGGTTATGCTACGGTGTTTGGGAGTGCGATCGCCTACGGATTGTTTTTCTATTTTGCCTCTAGCGGCAATCTCACCAGTCTCAGTTCCCTCACCTTCCTTACACCTGTATTTGCTTTGCTATTTGGCAATTTGTTACTCCAAGAAGTTCTTAATCCAGTGCAGTGGGTAGGAGTCAGCCTGACTTTAGTGAGTATCTATCTCATCAACCAGCGCGAAAAGCTGTCAGGGGAAAGCCAGAAGCTTGCTACCAGTGAGAACATGAGGCAGCAACAACAACAAGTTTTAGAAGCGTCTGCAAAGAAGATGAACCAAGTCACCTTACCTGTGAGAGAATCTGAACCAGATATGTTGCCGTGACATACTCCACACACTGATCGCAAGCGGTACAGTGTGCGGCTCTCTCCAAAGAGCCAAACAAAATATCTAAACAAAATATCTAAAAAATATCTAAAAAATAAAGAACTAATTCAGGGTAAGAACCGTCAGTAATGTGCTTGAATTTTAGTAGCGGTCAAGGTGTGTTCGATTTGCTGAAGCCAAGAAAAAACATTTAATATTTATATAGCTTATAGTTATTGTGGTATCAATGGCTTCCAACGCACGTTCTGGCTGAGACTTGCTCTATGAGGCTACGCTATTCCTCAATTGTTTTTATCACTTGCCTTGCTTGCTTAGGATTTGACCAACGTCAAGCAAGCACACTCGCACCTGAGCCAGTTTTCAGAAATTTAGAACTTGCTCAAGCCCTGGACAAAGACACTACCCCGCAGTCTCTTCTTAGACTTGGCAGCACAGGTGCACAAGTGAAGTCATTGCAAACCCTACTTAAGAAGTTAGGATACTATAATGGTGAGATAGATGGACGTTTTGGCGCAAGTACAAGCGTTGCCGTTACTAAATTCCAACAAGCAAAAGGTTTAACAGTAGACGGTATTTTTGGTAACGCAACCAGGCAGAGTCTTCAGACAGCAATCAACGAAAAATTAGTCACTTCTTCTCTTGCTATTAATCCTACCGCTGAACCCACTCCTAAGGAAGAGGCAGATAGAGGTATAGTTTGGTGGTCACTCGTAGGTATTGGTATTTTGGGAAGTATTGGCGCATTGCTATATGCGGTGAGAAGGCTTCCTCAGGGTAAAAAAGTTGCAACATATCCAGAAAGTTATACTCAGGTGAACACCAGTCCAGTTCAGCCAACGATACAAAAGTTTGATACTACAAACGACGTGCCGTCTAATGGTGCTGGTGTCATTAATACACAAGAAACAACGGTATCACCTTCTACACAATTTTTACCTATGGAAACAACTTCTCGCCTTGCCAAAGTCAATATTATTGACCAATTAATTGAAGACTTACGCAGTCCAGACTCAACACAGCGACGCAAAGCTATTTGGGATTTGGGTCAAAAAGGAGACTCGCGGGCAATTCAGCCGTTGGTTGACTTGATGATGGATGCAGATTCTCAGCAACGCAGCTTGATTTTAGCTGCCCTATCGGAAATTAGCACCCGCGCACTCAAACCGATGAACCGCGCTTTGGCAGTCTCACTCCAAGATGAAAGTCCACAAGTGCGACAAAATGCCATCCGTGATTTGACTCGCGTATATGACATGATGGCTCAAATGAGTCAAATGTTATCTCATGCTATGCAAGATCCAGATGCAGATGTGCAAGCAACAGCAAAGTATGCTCTTTCACAGATGAATCGTATCCGTGCTTTGCCTGGTGATACAAGTGAGGAAGAGGATACAGACGAAGAGGAAGACGAGGAAGAGGAGAATTTTTAAGCTTTTGGTAATTCGCCAAAGCATTGGCGATCGCCCTCAAGTCAGTCTGTTATGTATAGCAGGGGACTAGGGACTGGGGACTGGGGACTGGGCGAAAAGTCTTTTTGTGTCTAGGTTTTATCATCTGTTGATGTCTTAACCACCTTGGCTGTTGCTATATAAAATAATACTTTACTGGGGCAAAAATCAGCTAATACAGGTTTGCTGCATAAGTTAACCTCGGTTTCACTTATTAAATATAAAAGTTAAATATAAAAGTTAAATATAAAAGTTCTTTTGCCAACTTTCTGGCAACTTTTTATTCTGTCTACTATGTCAACGCGTAAGTACTAACCCTTTCTCCAAGCTCTTATGAGTAACAGCACGGGTGTCAAAACAATCCTGATTCTGACTGCAATTCCCCACGGATTGCGCTTGGATAAAGAAATTCGCTCAATTGAAGAAGCTATCCGACGTGCTGTCAAGCGGGATTTATTTAAGATTACACTTAGAACTGCTGTCCGCCCGACTGATATTCGCCGCGCTATTGCAGAAGAACAACCGCAAATCGTCCACTTTTGCGGACACGGGCAGGAAGATGGCAGCTTGGTGTTAGAAGACGACGGGGGAGAAAACAAGCCCGTCCCACCATCCGGACTAGCATCACTGTTTCAGTTGCACACAGATTATGTGGAATGCGTACTGCTTAACGCCTGTCATTCTGCCAAACCAGCTATTGCAATCAGTGAATATATTAATTATGCGATTGGGATGAATCAGCCGATTGGGGATAAGGCTGCGATCGCATTTGCTCAAGGTTTTTACGATGGATTGGGCTACCCAACTCCAGATAATCAAGATGCATATCAAAGAGCCTTTGAGGAAGGTCAGGTTGCAATTCAATTAGAACATCTTTCTGAAGGGCAAATTCCAGTTATTAAAACAAAAACTAAAGATCAACCGTATAAACCAATCTATAAAAACCGTTTACCGAAAGGTGTTCCTTTTCAAGCACCTCCTCTGCCAGCTTACTTTGTAGAGCGCCCAGAATACAGCCAAGACTTAAAAAATCGTCTGCTTACAGAATTATCAGATACTCGCACTTTGGTAATTACTGCTATTCACGGCTTAGGTTCTGTGGGAAAATCGACTCTAGCAGCTGCTTTGGCACATGATGAAGATGTGCAAACTCACTTTTGTGATGGCATTCTTTGGGCAACTTTAGGTCAGCAACCGGATGTCCTCCCACTACTCAGCGGTTGGGTGCAGGCTTTGGGTGACTATAACTTTAAACCAACCAGTATAGAAGCTGCTACCAATCATCTCCGGACTCTACTTTATGACAAAGCTGTTTTGTTGGTAGTAGATGATGCTTGGAATACCAAAGACGCACAAGCATTTAACATTGGTGGTTCTCGTTGTCAAGTGCTGGTTACAACTCGTGAGGGTATGATCGCTGATGCATTAGGAGCCAGCACTTACAGCTTGGATGTGATGAAGCCAGAACAAGCAATGGAATTGCTGACAAAGAAGCTAGGGCGTAACCTACAAGATTCAGAACGTCAGCCAGCAGCAGATTTAGCTGCATCGCTTGGTTATCTACCTCTGGCGCTTGAACTGGCTGCGTCTCAGGTTATGAGCGGTCTATCCTGGGCAATTCTGTTAAAAGATATTCAGGGGGAAATTGCCCGGTTAAAAACATTTGACAGACCGGGAAGTGGGGGAAATAGTGATGAAGCTTCTTTAAAAAAGCTCAGTTTAACTGCATCATTCAACTTAAGCATACAGCGTCTGGAAGAATTTGAACGCGAGAATTTTATATGGCTGGGGGTGTTACCTGAAGATGCTTCCATGACTCACAAAATGACGGCAACACTTTGGGATATGGATGATGAACGCGATGCTTCTGATATATTGGAATGTTTACGAAGCAAAGCGCTACTATTACCTGGTGTTTCTCTCCTTGACGGAACACGCACATATCGTTTACACGATTTATTGCATGACCTAGCACGTAATTTGTTAACTGCTCCTGAAAAACCAAAACGTCGTGGTGATTTGCTTGGATTGGGTTTGAAGTTGGTTGATGCTCATGTCACTTTTTTGGAGCGGTATCGAGAAAAAACTAAAAGTGGGCGATGGCATACCCTACCTAATGATGGTTATATACATCAGCGCCTGAGTTGGCATTTAGAAAAGGCAGGTAAAACAGAGGAAATTCACTCGTTGTTGCAAGAGGAAACAGAGACAGGAGGCAATGGGTGGTATGAGGCATGCGATCGCTTAGGGCAAAATGCCATTTTTGTGACTGATGTAGCACGTGCTTGGGAATTAGCAGAAGAGATGTTTCAGGAAAAACCTTCGCAATCAATAGGACTAGAGTGTCGTTATGCTCTGATGACTGCATCCCTTAATAGTCTGACAGCTAATGTACCAGTAGAATTGCTGCAAGCATTGGTGAAAAAAAATGTATGGACTCCTGAACAAGCATTAGCTTATACCCTACAAGGCTCGAATCCAGAACAAAAAGCGCGTAAGCTTACAGAGCTAGTCGATTGTTTGCCACTAAACCTAAAAGAACTAGCACTCTCAAAAGCACTGGCTGCGGCAAAACTGATTCAGGATGAGTCAGATCGCGCCAGGGCACTAGCAGCCTTAGCCGACAAACTGCCACAAGTATTACCCGAAGCACTGGCTGCGGCAAAACTGATTCAGGATGAGTCAGATCGCGCCAGGGCACTAGCAGCCTTAGCCGACAAACTGCCACAAGTATTACCCGAAGCACTGGCTGCCGCAAAACTGATTCAGCATGAGTATTCTCGCACCATGGCACTAGCAGCCTTAGCCGACAAACTGCCACAAGATTTATTACCCGAAGCACTGGCTGCCGCAAAACTGATTCAGCATGAGGAATTTCGCGCAGAGGCACTAGCAGCCTTAGCCGACAAACTGCCACAAGTATTACCCGAAGCACTGGCTGCGGCAAAACTGATTCAGGATGAGTATAATCGCGCCACGGCACTAGCAGCCTTAGCCGACAAACTGCCAATTGATTTATTACCCGAAGCACTGGCTGCGGCAAAACTGATTCAGGCTGAGTCAGATCGCGCCACGGCACTAGCAGCCTTAGCCGACAAACTGCCAATTGATTTATTACCCGAAGCACTGGCTGCGGCAAAACTGATTCAGGCTGAGTCAGATCGCGCCACGGCACTAGCAGCCTTAGCCGACAAACTGCCACAAGTATTACCCGAAGCACTGGCTGCGGCAAAACTGATTCAGGCTGAGTCAGATCGCGCCACGGCACTAGCAGCCTTAGCCGACAAACTGCCACAAGATTTATTACCCGAAGCACTGGCTGCGGCAAAACTGATTCAGGCTGAGTCAGATCGCGCCACGGCACTAGCAGCCTTAGCCGACAAACTGCCACAAGATTTATTACCCGAAGCACTGGCTGCCGCAAAACTGATTCAGTATGAGACATCTCGCGCCACGGCACTAGCAGCCTTAGCCGACAAACTGCCAGAAGTCTTACCCGAAGCACTGGCTGCGGCAAAACTGATTCGGGATGAGTATAATCGCGCCACGGCACTAGCTGCCTTAGCCGACAAACTGCCACAAGATTTATTACCCGAAGCACTGGCTGCGGCAAAACTGATTCAGGATGAGTATAATCGCGCCACGGCACTAGCTGCCTTAGCCGACAAACTGCCAGAAGTCTTACCCGAAGCACTGGCTGCCGCAAAACTGATTCAGTCTGAGTATAATCGCGCCACGCCACTAGCTGCCTTAGCCGACAAACTGCCAGAAGTATTACCCGAAGCACTGGCTGCCGCAAAACTGATTCAGCATGAGGAATTTCGCGCAAAGGCACTAGCTGCCTTAGCCGACAAACTGCCACAAGATTTATTACCCGAAGCACTGGCTGCCGCAAAACTGATTCAGCATGAGGAATTTCGCGCAAAGGCACTAGCAGCCTTAGCCGACAAACTGCCAATTGATTTATTACTCGAAGCACTGGCTGCGGCAAAACTGATTCAGGATGAGTATTCTCGCGCCACGGCACTAGCAGCCTTAGCCGACAAACTGCCAATTGATTTATTACTCGAAGCACTGGCTGCGGCAAAACTGATTCAGCATAAGTATTATCGCGCCAGGGCACTAGCTGCCTTAGCCGACAAACTGCCTGAAGTCTTACCCGAAGCACTGGCTGCCGCAAAACTGATTCAGCATGAGGAATTTCGCGCAGAGGCACTAGCTGCCTTAGCCGACAAACTGCCACAAGTATTACCCGAAGCACTGGCTGCCGCAAAACTGATTCAGGATGAGTATAATCGCGCCAGGGCACTAGCTGCCTTAGCCGACAAACTGCCATCCGATTTATTACCCGAAGCACTGGCTGCCGCAAAACTGATTGAGGATGAGTATAATCGCGCCACGGCACTAGCAGCCTTAGCCGACAAACTGCCAGAAGTCTTACCCGAAGCACTGGCTGCGGCAAAACTGATTCAGCATGAGGATTCTCGCGCCAGGGCACTAGCAGCCTTAGCCGACAAACTGCCATCCGATTTATTACCCGAAGCACTGGCTGCGGCAAAACTGATTCAGCATAAGTATTATCGCACCGATGCACTAGCTGCCTTAGCTCTCCCTTTGTCAAAGATACCAACAACTCTACTTTTTCCAGCCTGGGGGCAGACACTTCATGAGTTATCTCTCCGTACTCGTCAGAATTTATTGAAAGACATAGAGACACTAGTTCCAGTTATTTTTACATTAGGAGGTCAGGAAGCAATAGCAGAAGTGAGTTGTGCGATCTCAAATGTGGCACGATGGTGGCATTAACAATTCAAAATTCAAAATTCAAAATTCAAAATTAAAGACAGTTTGAGTATTGTAGGGTGTGCCGTGCTTACCGTATTTTGCCGACTACATCCGGGTTTTGCGTTCGCACTGCCCACCTTACGTGTTAAAGGTATGTAGTAGCGCTTTAGCGCTAAAGCGCTTACTACAAGCTAGCAATGTAAAGACGCGCCATGGCGCGTCTCTACACCATCACCAAATCTCACTAAAAATCCTTCACTGAACCGTATTGTTACATAAAGTGGTTGAAAATACCTTCTGCGGATGACTTCCAAACCTCTTAAACTCCTCTTTGTCTCTACACCCGTTGGACCACTTGGTACTGGACTTGGCGGTGGTGTGGAATTGACTTTGTATAACATCGCCCAAGAAATGATCCGGCGTGGTCATAAACTGCAAATCATTGCCCCTTCTGGTTCCACATGGGATTCTCTACCAATTGTGCAAATTCCGGGCAATTTACAAATCATAGCCCAAAGTCAGGAACGCACAGCCCCTGTTACCATGCCAGAAAATTCCGTGCTGGCGAATATGTGGGATTATGCACGTCAGGTTCAAGGTGAGTACGATTTGATTGTCAACTTTGCTTATGATTGGTTGCCGTTGTATTTAACACCTTTTTTTCAACGTCCCATCGCCCACTTAATTAGCATGGGTTCATTGAGTAATGCCTCAGACGAAATTATCAGACAAGTTGCAAAGCGGTTTCCTGGTACGATTGGCTTTCATAGCCTCGCACAAGCTGCCACTTTCACTCTTGACGACCAGTTTTTTTGTTTAAGTAATGGAATTGATGTATCGCAGTATGAGTTTTGCGCCCAACCAAAACAACAGTTAGCTTGGGTAGGTCGAATTTCCCCAGAGAAAGGTTTGGAAGATGCAGTATCTATGGCGCAAATCACCAATATTCCATTAAAAATTATGGGTAAACTCCAAGATGAATCTTACTGGCAGCAGATTTGTCAGGATTACCCAAATGCACCTTTTGAATATCTGGGATTTCTATCAACTTCGCAAATGCAGCAAGTTGTGCGCGAGTGTCGGGCGTTATTGATGACACACCGTTGGGTGGAAGCATTCGGAAATGTCGCAATAGAAGCACTTGCTTGTGGAGTTCCCGTGATTTCCTATCGTCGCGGTGGTCCAGCGGAAATCGTTAAAGATAACAAAACGGGGTTTTTGGTAGAACCTGATAGCGTTCCTGGGTTAGTCGATGCTATTTCTCGCTTGGATGAAATCAACCGTCAAACCTGTCGCGCATCCGCAGAAACCGAATTTTCTCTGGAAGCATTGGGCGATCGCTTTGAACAATGGTTCATGCAAATTTTAAACTTTTGATTTTCGCCTCTTTAGTAACTTGTCAATCAACCTGCACTCCCGAACTTTTTCTTCGCGTCTAGAGCCTAGAGCGCCAGACAAAATAATATATATGCAAGAGGTCTATTCATGCAATCCAAAATCCAAAATCTAAAATCTAAAATTGTTCCACCACCTCTCAAACCTGGTGACTTACTACAAGTCATTGCGCCAAGTGGTGCTTTGCGAGAATTTGAGGCTTTCCAAAAAGGGGTGGAAATTTGGCGATCGCGTGGTTATCAAGTAGAAGTAATACCAGAGATAGATGACAAATCGGGATATTTAGCAGGTGAAGACGAACAACGTCGCGATCGCCTAGCAACAGCATGGAAGGAACCAGAGTGTCGCGGTATTCTTTGCGCTAGAGGCGGTTTTGGTAGCACCCGCATTTTAGAAAATTGGACTTGGCAGGATTCAGAAAACTCAGCACTTCCAAAATGGCTCATTGGCTTTTCTGACATCACTGCGCTTTTGTGGAGCCTTTACACAGCAGGGATTTGCAGCGTTCATGGTCCCGTACTGACAACTCTCGCCTCAGAACCAGATTGGTCAATTCAAAGGTTATTTGATTGCGTAGAAGGTCGCCCTCTTGCACCTCTAAAGGGTTGTGGTTGGGGTGGAGGTATTGCGACTGGTATCCTATTACCAGGTAATCTTACAGTGGCAACCCATCTTCTCAGTACGCCAATGCTACCAGATATGGATGGAGTGATTTTGGCATTCGAGGATGTGACAGAAGCCCCCTACCGCATCGACCGAATGCTGACGCAGTGGCGGATGAGCGGTGCTTTATCAAACGTCCGTGGGATTGCATTGGGTAGCTTTAGCCGTTGTGAAGCACCACCAAACGTTCCCAGCTTTAGTGTTGAGGAAGTGTTGCGCGATCGCTTGGGTGATTTGGGCATTCCCGTCGTCTCCGACTTGCCTTTTGGTCATGAAGCTCCCAACGCGGCTTTACCAGTTGGTGTATTAGCAACTTTGGATGCAGACCAAGGTATTTTGAGTTTAGGAGGCTAAGCTGTTAGGAAGTCTTTAACAGCTCTTTACCCTTTGAAAGGCCTCTAGACTAAGCAGTAAAATTTTAATAGTGCAGCAGTTTCGCCAAAAGCAAGTGCATGACCATCAATCTCCAAATAGACGAAGCTTTAATCCAAGAAGCTCTAGCCCTTGGGAATCAACAAACAGAGCGTGATGTGGTCGAAGAAGCATTGCGCGAATATGTGCAACGTCGCAAGCAACTTAAGGTATTGGATTTGTTTGGAACAATAGACTACCACGAAGATTACAACTACAAACAGCAGAGAAGGCTGCAATGAGAGCTTTACCAGTAGGTGTGAAGGTCACTTTAGATGCGGAACAGGGAATATTAGATATTATGCAATAGATGCATTCCTCTATTAGGCATTAGCCAACAAAATATCTCTAAACTCTCAAATCGGTTGGCTCTTAGCCTTGCTTAAGAAATTATTTATTTCTATAATAAATTGCCAATAATGTTACAGCACCACAAGCAATAAAACTAATTAAATTACCGTACATCAAAATCCAATCATTTTGGTAATAACCATAGAAAATACTGTTAAATTGAATAAAATTAAAGCCAGCAAAAGTTATTAAAGAAATATTTCTAGCACTTTGAGTTTTGAGAATTCTAATGGCTTGTGGAACAAATAAACTAGCATTGAATACAAATCCTAAGCCAAACAAAAAAGTGACTATTTCTTTCATGTTTACTATATGACAATCGATAAGGATTTTGAGAGTTTTCAAGCGTATATCCCTGTTCGTTTATTTAGCTAATTCGGGCAGAAGCCAACCGCTACCCCGAACTAAGTTCTTCGGACATATTACGCAAACGGGCGATCGCTTGGGTGATTTGGGTCTTCCCGTCGTCTCAAACTTGCCTTTTGGTCATGATGGATCGAACGCGGCTTTACCAGTTGGTACACTAGCAACTTTAGATGCAGAGCAAGGTATTTTGAGTTTAGAGGAAATCGACAAATGAGGGACAAAGGAGAGTATTTCTCCTTTCCCCGTGTCCTTTCCTACTCCCCCAAACCTAAGCGATCTAAAACAAAGGCATACTCAAAAGCTAATTCTTTCAAGCTTTCATAACGCCCAGATGCGCCGCCATGTCCTGCACCCATGTTGGTTTTAAGCAGGAGAATGTTGTTATCTGTTTTAAGTTCTCGTAGTTTTGCCGTCCATTTGGCTGGTTCCCAATATTTGACGCGAGAATCATTCAAGCCAGCGACGATCAGGGTATCTGGGTAATCCTTCGCCTCCACGTTATCGTACGGCGAGTAGGACTTCATGTAGTCGTAATAAACTTTGTCGTTGGGATTACCCCATTCTTCCCATTCCATAGCTGAGAGGGGTAGGGAGGTATCCAGTATTGTAGTCACTACGTCTACAAAGGGTACATCAGCAACGACGACTTTGAAAAGGTCGGGACGCATATTCATCACTGCTCCCATCAATAAACCGCCTGCACTACCGCCGGAAATGGCAAGGCGATCGCTCGATGTCCACTTTTCGCCAATCAAATATTCTGCACAGGCAATAAAATCGGTGAAGGTGTTCTTTTTCTTCAAGAACTTGCCATCTTCATACCACTTGCGCCCCATTTCTTCACCGCCACGAATATGTGCAACAGCAAACACTATCCCACGATCTAGCAGCGAAAGTCGATTGGAAGAAAAAGACGCCGGGTAAGATGCACCATAAGAACCGTATCCTGTAAGATACAAAGGATTTTTACCATCTTTTTTGATTCCCTGTTTGTAAACGATGGATATGGGAATTTGTGTACCGTCTTTCGCGGTAGCCATCAGCCACTCACTCTTATACTGAGTTCTGTCGTAGCCACCCAGAACTTCCGTTTCTTTTTTCAACTCCCGTTGATTTGTTTCCATGTCATAGTCAAACACAGATTGCGGAGTGATGAAAGAGGTGTAATTGAACCGCAAAATAGTCGTGTTAAATTCCGGGTTACTGCTTTCGTAAAAATTGTAGGTTGGCTCTGGAAAGGTAATGTTATGTTCCTCTCCTGTCGATAAATTTTGCACTCGCCCAATTGGCAATCCACCCTTTCTTTCGTAAATTACCATGTGATTGGCAAACAGGCTAACACCTGAGAGCAGGACATCTTCACGATGGGGAATGACAGTCTGCCAATTCTCTTTTTCTGGCGACGCTACCGAGGTTTTCATCAGTTTAAAGTTGATTGCCTCTTCATTTGTAACAATGTAAAAGTCATCACTGTGATGGTCAACGTCGTATAGCACCCCGGTATTTCGTGGCTGGATTAATTGAAAAGAGCCGATGGGATTATTAGCATCCAAATAGTGAACTTCTGATGTGATTGTGCTACCCACACCCATCAAGATGTATGCCTGACTCCGGGTTTTACCAACATATAAATGGTAAGCATCATCCGATTCTTGATAAATGAGAGCATCCTCATCAACAGAATTGCCTAAAGTGTGCCGAAATAGTTGGAAGGGACGGTTTGCCTCATCAATTTTGGTGTAGAATACTGTCTGATTATCATTACCCCAAGCCAAAGAATAATTAGTTTCAGAAATGCTTTCTGGGTATAACTCGAATGTCTTAAGGTCAAGAAAGAAAAGCGTGTATTGCTCAGCACCACTGGTATCAATGGAATAAGCTAAGATTTGATGATTAGGGCTAACTTGCAATACACCTAAGCTCAAAAATTCATGCTCTTTTGCTAGTTCATTTTGATCTAGCAGCACTTGTTCGGGAGCGTCGAGACTGCCCTTTTTACGGCAGAAAATTGGGTAAGCTTTTCCTTCTTCAGTACGTGAATAATAATAATAGTCATCTTTACGGTATGGCACTGACAAATCGGTTTCTTTAATCCGACTAAGCATTTCCTCGTAGAGCCTTGTTTGCAGCGCTTCAGTGTGCTGCATCATCGCATTGGTGTAAGCGTTCTCAGCTTCCAGATAAGCGATAACTTTCGGGTTGTTCTGCTCACGCATCCAAAAGTAGTTGTCAACTCGCTGCTCTCCGTGCAATTCCAATACTTGCGGCTGTTTTTCGGCGATGGGTGGAGTCACTGTAGTTTGTAAATCATGTTCGTTCATTTTTCTTAACTTTAACTAATTGGGGAGCTTGAGGGGCTATAAGTCCCCCACTATACCGCGCAAGCGGTTAGTGGTGGTTGTTGGAACCCCGAACAGGCAATTTTAGGGGTATGCGCCCTTCCTTGGCGCACGCGCAAAGCGCAAAGCGCTCAGCATGAGCGTAAGTCCTGCGGAGGCTTGTGCCAACGCGAACGATGCCTCTGAAATTGCCAATAGATAAGAGCTTACTGCTAGGTAGGTGTTGTGGTAAATTACTTTTATGCTGACAATGAACTTCACCTATCGAATTTACCCCGACGCTATCCAACAACAACTCATGCAGTCCTGGTTGGAGACGTGTCGATTTGTCTACAACCGTGCCTTGCGCGAGCTCTCGTGACCAGAAAGAAAAAGGTACAAGCCCCCAACGCGCGGTTATGGAAAAAGAAAAAATGTATTTCATCGAGTAGGCGCAAGCGTCTACGGCGTCCGCTGACTCAAGCCCCCAACTTCAGTTATGGGGTTCTTACTTTTGAATGCGTGAATGCGTGAATGCGTGAATGCGTGACTTCCCCGAAGGGGCTGATCTCTCTTCCCTACGGTAAGAATTGGTCAGAGGACGCGCACCAATTTCCCCAACATTCCTCCCACCACCAAATCAAAGATTATGGTGCGGGACTCCTGTCGGAACTAGTTGAAGTCCCTGTGATGTACCGTAAATTCGTTTTCAAGGTACACAAGCTAATAGCTGGAATCACTCCCAAAACCACCGGTGTCAATCCTTGTTCACATAAATACACAACCGGAACCCGGTTGACTTCTGGAATAAACTCCTGCACAAGCGAAAGCAACCAAACCAAGATACTGATGAATAGAAATGAAATTGAAGGCAGAAAATTCCACCACCAAGCATGTGTGGTGTACCGTCGCAGGACTAACCATTGGAAAAATCCAAGCCAAATTCCGGAAAGGATATATGCGATAGTTGACAAAAATCCAAAGATGACCTTTTGTTCAACAGATATTTGATTTAATGATGCGATGGATGCAATATAGTTAATCCATTGTGCGGAAACGCCGTTAGCAACTAGCCAACCCAGGCTAGTGGCAAACATCCACAACCAACCGGATAGGTATCTACGCAGAACAAGCGCTTGATCTGCAGCGAAAATGAGCGCAAACACAGTATTACTAAAATATTTTGCTAAGGTATACCATATTTTTTCTTGCAAAACCGCTCTTGGCAGCATCTCTACAATAGTTTTTTCTATGGCTATACTAGCAATTCCACCTACAACCCATCCTAAAAAGGTCATAAGCATAAATTGGATGAAGAAACTCTGGCGCTGGAAACGGGGTATTAAAAACTTTCGTGCTTTGGGTTCACCAGAAAATACTTTTTGAGAGGGTTGTTTTGAATGGGGTTGCATAAGAATTTAATATTTATTAAGTTTTAAGTCGGATTTGAGTAGAAGTTTTGCGATCTGCACCCCAAACGCTCTTGCTCTTCAAAAAGGAGAATCCTGGAATGATAAGCTAAACAATGACATAAAAAAGAGTTTAGGATGAACTGTTAAATGGGTATTTCTTCCAATGAACCTTATCTCCTCAGGGCAGCTCGTGGTGAAGTGTTAGACCGTCCCCCCGTATGGATGATGCGACAAGCGGGACGATATATGAAAGCTTACCGAGATTTAAGGGAGAAGTATCCTTCTTTTCGCGATCGCTCGGAAATACCAGAAGTAGCGATTGAGGTATCCTTGCAACCCTGGAAAGCCTTCCAACCGGACGGAGTGATTTTGTTTTCTGATATCGTCACGCCGCTTCCTGGTTTAGGCATTGATATGGATATCGCTGAAGGCAAAGGACCAATCATTGACTCGCCCATTCGCACCCAGGAACAAGTCGATAACCTGCATCCCTTAGAACCAGAACAATCCCTGCCTTTTATTAAAACAATTCTGCAGGCATTGCGGCAAGAAGTGGGCAACCAATCAACTGTGTTGGGCTTTGTCGGTGCGCCTTGGACATTAGCAGCTTATGCGGTGGAGGGAAAAGGTTCCAAAACCTATTCCATCATCAAAAACATGGCGTTCTCGGAACCGACGGTGCTGCATCAGCTGCTCACAAAATTCGCAGATGCGATCGCCACTTATGTCCGCTACCAAATTGACTGTGGCGCTCAAGTTGTGCAAATGTTTGATTCTTGGGCGGGACAGTTGAGTCCTCAAGATTACGAAACTTTCGCACTCCCCTATCAGCAGCGAGTTTTCCAGCAAGTCAGGGAAACTCATCCTGATACACCCCTCATTCTGCTGGTGAGTGGTTGTGGTGGTTTGCTAGAGAGGATGGCACTCTCAGGCGCAGATGTGATCACTGTAGACTGGACAGTGGATATGGCAGACGCACGCGAAAGATTAGGTAAGCACCTTAAAGTGCAGGGAAATCTTGATCCAGGTGTGCTGTTTGGTTCCAAAGAATTTATCCGCGATCGCATTTTCGATACTGTTCGCAAAGCAGGTAACAAGGGACACATTCTTAATCTAGGTCACGGTGTTTTACCTGAGACTCCAGAGGAGAATGTCGCTTTCTTCTTTGAAACAGCAAAGCAGCTTAGCAGTGCAGTTGTATGATCCGAGGTTAGGGGCGCAAAGCATTGCGCTCCCCCGCTGTCTCATTTCTATGCACAGTATTTCCTTTAGAGTCTATAGTGTATACAAGTTGGGTGCAATTGTACTAAGTTGGGGCAACTACGTTAAACATTTCAAGTTCCATTTTGTAATATCGGGTTGTGCGTCCTATTGGAATCATTCCTAACCTCTGGATAACACGGATTGACGCAGTATTTTCCTGCTGTACAATTGAACAAATTACGGGTAGTTTTAAGGTGTTAAATCCGTAATATAAAATTGCTTTTGCCGCTTCCGTCGCGTATCCCTTACCCCAAGCGGATTTTTTCAAATGCCAACCAATTTCATAATCTTGTGTGAATTGTTGATCCTCATCTCGTAGTTGCATGAGGACAATAGTTCCTACAATTTCTCCAGTTTCTTTAAGAACCATTGCCCATAAACCAGTTCCATTATTGACTTGGGCAGCTATTGTTACCCATCGTTGCAGTATATTTACTGTGCTTTCAAGACTCTCTGCTTTGGTGATGAGGAAGCGCGTAACTTCAGGGTCGTTGTATATCTCAAAAGCTTGTTTTGCATCCTCTTCTGGAATCCAGGTACGGATAATTAGGCGGTCAGTTTCAGCAATGATAGTCATGTAGAATGATTTTTAATATCAGTAAGGGCTTTTGCCCATATAGAAGTTGAAGTTATAGATTATGAATCTTGAAACTTTTTTCTCATTCACAATTCATAATTCATAACGCCTTAATCTTATTTGAAACTCCCTATGAGCCAGAAACGGATTTTAGTAACGGGTGCAAGTGGTTGTATAGGTCACTACATAAGTGAAGCCTTAATTCAAGAAACTCAACACGAACTGTATTTGCTAGTCAGAAACCCAAAAAAACTGCAAGTAGATACTCAAGCACGTCCTGGTGTGACTGTCTTGCAGGGTGATATGCAAGAAATAGGGCAATTTGCCGACTTGCTGAAAACGATAGATGCTGCTGTACTAACGGCAACGGCTTGGGGCGGTGATACCACTTTTGATATTAATGTACATAAAACGCACGAGTTGCTCAACTTGCTAGATCCAGACAGATGTGAACAAGTAATTTATTTTTCCACCGCCAGCGTTTTGGATCGTAACAACCAACCTTTGAAAGAAGCAGGGGAACTGGGTACAGATTATATCCGTTCCAAGTACGATTGCTTGCAAAAGATATCGCAGTTAGCCATAGCCCCCAAAGTGACCACTGTTTTTCCGACTTTAGTGCTGGGTGGCGATCGCAATAAACCCTATTCTCACTCAACATCTGGTATTCCAGACGTCACGAAATATATAGATTTGATTCGCTTTTTTGAGGCTGATGGCAGTTTCCACTTCATCCACGGACGAGATATTGCCACTGTCGTGCGGTATTTGATTGATAATCCTCCCAAAGAAGACGAACCGCGCTCATTTGTTTTAGGTCAGAAGCAGTTAACTGCTAATCAAGCAATTGAAGAAGTTTGCGCCTACCTTGGGAAAAAGATTTACTTTCGCATCCCTCTATCTATATCTTTAGCCAATTTAATTATCGTTTTGTTCCGCATTCAGATGGCTGCCTGGGATAGATTCTGTATGAACTATCGGCATTTTAGTTACCAAAATTTTATTAATCCCGGCAGTGTCGGTTTGCCAAATTATTGTGCGACGGTGAGTGATGTTTTAAAAATCAGTGGTGTTGAGCCATTAAGCAAGTAATATCAGGTTCGTTTGATGACTTACTATTCCCCTCCTCGCTTGCGGTGAGACCAGTGCTGCAGGAGGGTTTCCCGACAGCCAGGCAACTGGCGTTCGCGTAGCGTGCCGAAGGCATACCCGAAGGGGGAGGGGTTAGGGGTGGGGTCTTCGTACTGTGGGCAATTAAAGGGTTCTCGTTCTTAACTCAAAATTGACAGACTAGTGGTTGATGTCATTAATTTTGACATGTCGTAGGGGTCAGATCCCGGACTTCTTAAAGAAGTCCGGGATCTTGTAACCCATTACAATTAATGAAACAGACCACTAGTGGTTAACCGCATTAGTTTTGATATGAACGCACATGAGCGCAAACAGCGCTCAATGAGTCTAGGACTAAAGTCCTTCTACGAAATCATACAACCATCATAATTAATGACATAGACTACTAAGCTTTACGGAGAAGAACTTTTGTGGGAACCTTGGACTTAATAACCGAGAGCAAGCGGCGATAGCGGAGAAAACCTTTCATAGCCTTTTGGATTGGTGGGGCACTTTGGGCTATTGATCCCTCAAACCACAAACCTTGCTGATAAGCTAATCTCGCAGTCAAAAAAGATTTAGCAACACCTGTCCAGGGGTAGGATTGGGCTAGAGAGTTAGTCTTCTCACTATGACCTGCCTCCCAGGGAAAATCACCCCAAGCCTTTGCCTCTGTATCAGAAGGGTTCAACCAAAACGACTGAAGGACATCTGCAGAAGCTCCGCGCACATCTGCCCATGGATTCACTAAGCTGGCGTCAAGTAGCAGATTCTCTGTAAAACAGTAAACTGCCTTCCTAACAAGTGGTAGCCCCCAGTCAATGATCCTTTGATTATGTTCCTCCTTGAAAACCGGTCGAACTTGTTCACCTTCCTCCATGAAGCTGAGCACGGTACCATGATCTGCACTACAAAACATTTCCAGAGGAACAATACCCAACTCAGGTAAAACGTCTTTGAAGCCAGTTTTTGTCCGCAGATCAAAGAAATAGCCTTTCTTAGAGTCAGATTGATTGCCCTGGGAGTTACTCTTGAGACCATAAAATAGACCCACATGGAGTGTGCCACCGTTGGCATTCACAAGTGCGGCTAGGGAATCATACGAGCTGCCAAACCAACCTACATCAACTAATCCCTTTGACGTTGAGTCAAGCACTCCCTCTTGCTCCAGGTATTTCATCAGAACTTGCTGCTTCTGTTGTGCTTTCTGAAGAATGAGTTCACTGACTTCGCGTTTGTCAAGCATTGGGTGCAATACCTGCACCTCTTGCCTACTAAGAATTCGGGACCAATCTTTTTCTTTGAATCCAACAGCAGCCAAGCTATCACGAATCTCTTCCGGAGCAATAGAAACCCGCGCCAGAAAGTCTCGAATAGAAAGGGTACTCGTCCCATCCAAAATCCAGCTTGGTCTTTTCAGCATCTCCAATGCCTGCTGTGGATCAAGACTGACGACTGCTGGTAGATTCCACGATAGTCTGCTGCCATAGATATAACGAAGCTCGCAAGCATAATTGAGCTTACCGATTAATCTACGCGCTATTTCCAGCAAAATTTGACCATCTCTCGACACAAAGTAGAGCTTTTTTAAACCCATCAGCTGAGCCTGTTGGAGTACCCAGAGAACATAGCCGACTAATGTAGGAGCCACCACGCCAGCAGCGACATCACGCAGAGCCTCCTCTTTTGAGGACGACACCGGGACTTGCAAGCGCACTAGTCTGGAGGCACCAGCCATAGCAGAAGATAAGCCCTCTGTCGCATACGAATGTAATTCCAGTTTTTGCTCATATCTATTCAAGTTGCCTTCGGGAAAATGTTGAGCTTTCAACCCAACTTTTTTGGCACCTTGAACATCAACACGCAGATCGTTTCCATAATGAGATACTTCGGCAGGCGAAACACCCTCACGACTGAGCAATTCTCGGAAAAGTTGACCTGTTGCCTTCGATTTTCCGTATTCATTAGATACATACAGCAGATCACCATCTACCCAAAATGAATGACGCACTAACTGCTCTTTGATGAACTCAGCAGGCAAATACATATCGGACACGAAAACTACACGCTTGCTTTTGTTACGGGCAGCCTGTATAATCTCCTTTGCAATGGGGATTGGGCGAATCAGTTGAGACTCCAAGGCACATTCTAGGTGCATGATTTTTTCGCGTTGCTCATCAGTCAGTCGCAGCGCGATCGCAAGTTCTGTGTAAATTTGGTGCAAAGAATATTTTTCACCAACATTTCCGTATGCCCGGAACTCGGCTGTGGTGCGAGCATGAACAAAGGCTTCAGGCGTACAGTTAATTAGGGTAGAAGCTGCAAGTTGCTTACCTAGCAGGAGAAAGAACGCTTTTGGTGTTCCGACAACTCGCGTCAGAACGGTGTCAAAGACATCAAATGAAGAGATATGCATTGTATTAATGTATTTGTTTTTAGTAAAAATTAACCAAGCAACACCAGTTGCGACACTTACTATCCAATACGTGTCGCTTAACAGTATCCGTCACCCGCGCATGGTGCGGATACGGACACACTAACAAAGGCTGCCTTTGCAGCCTGTAGAAATTAGCCTACACAGGTAGGTTTAGTTTGTTTAGCCTGTTGGCTAATTCAAGAAGTATTCACCTACCATCAAGTTAACGCTAAATTAAACCAAAACTTGTGTCTGACATCCCTAACGTAATGTCTTAAAGCAATTTCTTTACTAGCAAATTTATCTGGATAAATAAACTGGTCTTCTACATTGAGAACATATCGTTCTGAGCACAGAGGCTTGCCCTGATTATGGTGAATTGTCAAATGCACCACTGTTTGTTCAGTAAAATATCCAGGCACTCCTTTAATATTCGCCAAGCGTTCAATAGCGAAACTCCAATCCAACTCGTGCTTGAATAAAATAAATCCAGCATTGATTGGATTTGACTTTTCGGAATCATCGTAAATGATTCTATCATCTAGTGAATTAGAGCAATCAGGTAGATATCTAGTATATTTATCGTCGGAAGTAGCTAACTGAACTAAGTCAATTCCACCTGGAAAAAATAAAATATCTGAATCTGTGTAGATAGTTGGACCATCTACAGGAATTGACATTAATGCCGACAACTTTCTGCCCATTGGATGCAGTTGGGCATATTCAGAAACACATTGAGGCAGATCGCTTCTAAGAAGTTTTTTTAAAGGCACCACCTCAACACAGGGATGTATACGGCGCAGTAAACGACAACTATCGTCAGTGTAGCTACCATCAGAAATAACAGTGAATGTATCTGGAATGCCGACATGACGGATGAATGACCGAATACTTACCACTTGTTCTGGCAAATCGCGCTCACATGATAAAGAATAGACATTTATCGGAGCTTTTCGATTTTGTTTGATAGGAAGGTTGACCAACTTAACGACTAAATTTCTATAAAGAGAACGAATAAATTGCCCTTGAAATTTAGCAGTATGATAACCGATGTTTACCATTTATTAATCCTCACACAAAACAAGAATAGTTAAGAATATACCTGGAGTCAGGCTTGGATTTGTAGATTGCAGGCTGCAATCCTACCCAGCCTGATATTATTTCAGGTCGCATGAGACTTTATACTAGATATAAGCTTAGTAATTGCGCAGAAATTACTTACCTGTTGAAAAAATGTAAGTCTTGATTGACAGGACTTCCAGCTATTAAAAAAGGTAACTGCTTCCTGCGGTTTTCCTTAGAAATGATTTCCTAATACTTAATTGATTAGCTCTCCCAAATTTTTCTAACCAATGATAACCTTCAACTATATCTAAGTAGTCTGTATTTTGTATCCTCATGTTTAATAATGAAGCTGTGAAGCTTCAAAAAAATATGGGTTTGTACTTAATACTAACGTATTTAAATGTGTGTATATGCAATTTCTAAATTTGCATCTGTATAAGATATTAATAGCCGTGTAAATACCAGGTCAATCAATATTTGTTTTATTTACAGATTTTTTAGATTCACAATGCAATATATGTCAGTATTCGTAATTTTAGGAGATACGTATTGACAGATAAATACTTATAAGATAGAATATTATTTTTTGCGATATGTCGTATAAGATGTTGCATGGTATCGCTGGCGATTAGGCAAGGAACAGCGCCCCAATGGGCGAACGCAATGCCTGCCTTGCCTAATCGCGATAGATAATATAGTGCTATGTTGTGCCTTTCATTTGCATGAGTGTAAGCAGCCAGGATGCTTGCTCGCATCAGGGTTTCTCTTTTTACGGTTGTCCAAATTGCTTACCAGTCCTCTGTAGAGCACATTTCGGTTAGGAAGGGTGCATATTATTCGTTTTTTATATAATAATTGACCGTTTTCTCTTCTCATTAAAAAGAAACAGAACTTACGTATGTATTATGAAGAAACGAACCGCGTAGACACGAAGTGGCGTAGTGAACGGGAGTGTATGTCCGTTAGGACAAGCCTAAAACACAAAGGACACTAAGAAATAAGAGTTTTAGAAAGTTATTGCGTAAGTCCTAATAAAAATAGAAACTTTAATTAAGAGAATTTCGTCGATACCTCAATAAACTTTTAATTTAGTTAAAGTGAAATAACACTTAGAGTGTGAGGTTTGACGGTTTATGCGAGTTTTATTGGTTTATCCTATTTTTCCCAAAACATTTTGGTCTTATGAAAAAATATTGGAATTAGTAGACCGCAAGGTTTTGTTGCCACCCTTAGGCTTGGTAACTGTCGCAGCAATTTTACCTCAAGAATGGGAATTTCAGCTGGTTGATCGCAACATCCGCCCAGTGACAGAAGAGGAATGGGCTTGGGCAGATGTGTGTATTTTCAGCGCGATGATAGTTCAAAAAGAAGATTTACTAGAGCAAATTCGCGAAGCAAAGCAACGTGGTAAGTTAGTTGCAGTCGGTGGTCCTTACCCCACGTCTGTACCTCATGCAGTTCAGGGAGTAGGTGCAGATTTTCTGATTCTGGATGAAGGGGAAATTACCCTACCGATGTTTGTCGAAGCAATTGAACGAGGTGAAACTTCTGGGACTTTCCGGGCTACAGAAAAACCGGATGTGACAAACACTCCAATACCCCGCTTTGATTTGCTAGACTTTGATGCTTACGACATGATGTCGATTCAGTTTTCCCGGGGTTGCCCTTTCCAGTGCGAATTTTGCGACATTATTGTTCTCTACGGACGCAAACCGCGTACCAAAACCCCCGCACAAGTATTGGCAGAGTTAGATTGCCTCTACAAGTTGGGTTGGCGGCGCGGTATTTTTATGGTGGACGACAACTTTATCGGCAACAAGCGCAATGTCAAGTTGTTGCTTAAAGAGTTAAAAGTCTGGATGGCAGAACACCAGTATCCATTCCGGTTTGACACCGAAGCTTCCATTGATCTCGCCCAAGATCCAGAATTAATGGAGTTGATGGTTGAGTGCGGTTTTGCGGCAGTGTTTTTGGGAATTGAAACACCCGACGAAGAAAGTTTGCAACTCACGAAGAAGTTTCAAAATACCCGTAGTTCGCTGACTGAGGCGGTGCAAAGCATTATCAAAGCTGGGTTGCGTCCAATGGCTGGGTTTATTATTGGTTTTGATGGCGAAAAACCAGGCGCAGGCGATCGCATTGTCCGCTTTGCAGAACTTGCAGCAATTCCGTCTACCACCTTTTCCATGTTACAAGCACTACCAAACACTGCCCTTTGGCACCGTCTCAAGAAAGAAGGACGACTGCGGGAAAACAAAGACGGCAATATTAACCAAACTACTTTGATGAACTTTATCCCCACCCGTCCCCTAGAAGACATTGGCAGAGAATATGTTGAGGCGTTTTGTACTTTATACGACCCAGTGCAGTACTTGGAGCGCACCTACCGCTGTTTCCTGCTCATGGGTGCGCCGAGTTGGAAAGCGCCGTCTAAAATGCCAGAGTGGGTTGTTGTCAAAGCCTTACTGATTGTTATCTGGAGACAAGGGATAAAACGGGAAACTCGCTGGAAGTTCTGGCACCACTTGTTTAGCATAATCAAGCATAATCCCAGCGTTGCAGAGCATTACCTTGCTACCTGCGCCCACAATGAGCATTTCTTAGAGTATCGCCAAATTGTACGCGAGCAAATAGAATCTCAGTTGGGTGAATATCTAGCACAAGGCGCAGAAAAACCATATGAAATGGTGAATGAGAAAGTCAGCGCTGTGGCTAGTTGACTATAGATAATTATTTAGTGTTCTGCTCTTAAGTGTTGAGCAAAGTTTACATTTATCCACAATCTGTATGCCATACATTAAACTTCATTGCAAAATAAGAAGATTAGGCAAAAGATCATGATAAGTATAGGTAATGTAAATCAACAATCGGGAAAGATTCAAGGAGAACACAGTGGCAATGGAATCAAATTTCAGAATCGGCGCAAATGCAGTGCATGATGATTTCAGTGAATATGTTGCCCATCTACAACTTCACATGGCTCTGCAATCTCGCAATCTGGTTCCAACCCTGAAACAGTCTTTGGAAGACAGCCGGGAGCAATTACTTCATCAAACCCAAGCCAATTTTGAAAAGCTAGTTTCTCGTAGAGCTATCTAGCCTATACAATTGTTTAATAAAAACGAACTAAAACAAACATAAAAGCAGATTTT
>NZ_JBAHYJ020000115.1:0-494 GCF_036697665.2 Scytonema sp. PRP1
CGCAAGCTAGTGCAACTTTCCAAACCTTGTTCTTGCAAGAACACCTGTAGCATTGAAGGCACGAAATGCAGTGTGGTAATTCCCTGCTGGGCAATTAGCTTCACCAGATACGCACTATCTCGATGTCCTCCCGGTTGTGCCACCACTAGACGTGCACCGGTGATTAATGGCCAGAAGAATTCCCACACTGAGACATCAAAGCTAAAAGGCGTTTTCTGTAAAACTGTGTCTGATGGTGTAAGTACGTAAGCTGACTGCATCCAATCAAGGCGGTTGCAAACCCCAGAGTGCTTGTTCATCGCGCCTTTTGGCTTGCCTGTAGACCCCGAAGTGTAAATCACATAAGCCAGGTGCTCGGGTAACACACCAGAGGATGGATTGGAGCTGCTCAACTCAGAGATTTCTTGCCAGTTTGTATCCAAACACACTAGTTGCGCCTGCTGTTGTGCAAGCCTTGTGACTAATTTTTCCTGGGTTAACAGCACCTTCACGCC
>NZ_JBAHYJ020000081.1:0-140264 GCF_036697665.2 Scytonema sp. PRP1
ATTGGTAAAGAGGGTTTAGGAGGTTGGATACGCACAACCTGGATGCCTTTCACACAGTGCGTTCCTGAGAGTAAACGGGGCGATTTTATCACTCATTTTGTGGAGACATACCTGGAAAGGATTCCGCTTGACCAAGATGGATTAGTACATGTTCGTATGGTGAAATTAGAAGTCAGTGCGCTCAAGTCATAATCCTCATAACTTGAGGGCAAATGCATTTGAGCAGCAGTTAAGAAACGAGTCGTGCGTCCTTGCAAGTTTGGGAAAGGTAGCAAAGTCATTCCATGTCCAAGAATAGTACGGCTAAACCTGTTCAAAGTGCAGCAATACTACTAAAAACCAAGAAAAAGCCGCTCCTTTAGGACGGGGCTTGTATCCCATTAATTTTGGTCAAAGTTTCGGGCGCGGCTGATTTCTTGTTTGCAATTTCAAGCGGGAATTCAGCAAGCAAGAGGTGATTTATTTTATACCCCTTTATAAATAAGCCTAATGACTCTTGAGAGAAAATTAGTTATGCTGTATGTGCAAGACTCCTATGTTTTCCTAAATTATGAAAGTAGCTAAACTGATTATTCTAGCGTCTCCTGCACTTGTAGCATCTATGCTGCTGTTAGCCAAACCTGCACAAGCATCAATTGTGAAATCTGCACCTGCTCAACCACACCTTGCTTTGGCATCTGAGCAATCACTTTCTGAGTCAGTAACAGCAAATTCCTCTCAAGAGTCTAATCCGATCAAGGATCAAATGGGTTGCAATTGTGCCAGTTGCGCTCAAGCTAGACTTAAGCTACAAGGCAAGTTACCTCTCTCGAACCCTTTATCCAACCATTTATAAATTGTCAAGTAAGAATGTAAAATATGAATTATGAATTTGTCTAAAATTTATAGTTCATATTTTTTATTTCCAATTATTCAATTTTTTTTATTCATTACATATTCATAAGTTTAACAAAAATCTCCCCATTTATTTCATCCCTTTCATTCCCCCACTAAAAAGTTTTTCCTTGTCTGTCCTTATAAACGGGGAGTTGGCGGGGATAAGGAAAAAGGGGGTTTCGCTTATGAAAATTTTTCTATAATTTCCTAAAGATGCATAATATAGCTGGCGAAAACAACCCGTAGAAGCAATATCCGCCATCATTATTATGTTTATGCAAATAAAAGTTGTTATGTCAAAAAAAATACGATTAACCCTACCATTACGTACTGCTCTCGTCGCTCTTAGCATTGGCTTGTTCGGGTGTCAGAATCTGGGTAGTGTAGCCAACACTTCTTCTACTGCGACTGTTTCTGAACTCAACAGTAACCTTCCTAAAGTCGTGGTAACGACAAGCGTATTATGCGACTTAACCAAACAGATTGCACAGGAGACAATTAATCTCACCTGCTTAATTCCCCCTGATACAAATCCCTACCTTTATCAACCAAAACCAGAAGATCGCCAAGCCATTGAGCAAGCTCAATTGATTCTTTTCACTGGGTACAATTTAGAACCTAGTTTGCTCAAGTTAATGAAAGCGAGTAAAAACAGTGTGCCTAAAATTGCAGTTGCTCAACGTGCTGTTCCTCAACCACTAGAGTTTAGAGGAGATGGTAACACAGTACCAGACCCTTACATTTGGCACAATGCTAACAATGGTATCAGGATGGTAGAGGTCATTAGCAGTAACCTGAGTAAAACAATACCAGAAAATGCATCGCTTTACAGCAGCAACGCGCAAAAAGTCAAAAATGAACTCACCAAATTAGATGCTTGGATTAAGTCAAGAATTGGTAGCGTTCCCGTCAAACAACGCGAATTAGTCACAACCCTCGATGCAATGGGTTATTATGCCAAAGCTTACGGTCTTTCATATGCAGCGGCTTCGGAAGGTGTTAGTGATCAGTCTAAACCTACTGCAACCCGAGTAAAAGGACTGACAAGATACATCAAACAATCTGGGGTTCCAACAGTTTTTCTAGAAACAACAAATAACCCTGATTTGATGAAATCTGTCGCCAAAGACACAAAAGTGAAACTGTCAGAAAGAAAGCTATTTGTTGATAACTTAGGTGCGCCAGGAAGCGAAGCGGACACTTATCAAAAAATGATGGTTGCTAATACACGCACAATTGTAGAAGGTTTGGGCGGGACATATCTGATATTTGAGCCAATACTCTCAAAGTAGCCAACACCAATACTAATAACTATTGGAACATTCGGTAATCGGTAATGGTCGATGGGAAACTATCCCACCATTACCATATAAGTATTACGTAATAATACAAATAGTATCAATAACATTAGGTCAACAACATAACATGACTTGCGAGTTGTGTGAAAGAGAAGTGGAACCATTAACGGTTCACCATCTGATTCCTAAGCAGAAAAAGGGTCATCATGGATCGAAGATCAATATCTGTTCTGCCTGCCATAAGCAGATTCACACCCTGTACGATAATACACGCTTAGCACAGGAATTGAACTCGCTGGAGAAGCTAAAAAATGAGCCGCAAATGCACAAATTTCTCTGTTGGGTAAGCAAGCAAGACCTCAACAAACGGGTTAAAGTGCATCGTAGAAGAAGTTAAAGCGGTGGTGCTGGAAGAGGTTTCGCCGGATCTGACATTGGATCTACCCCACCTTGCCCCACTTCAAATTGACTCATCATGTCGTGGTCTTCGTGAACTATGTTGTGGCAATGGTACATGTATCTACCCGTATTGGGTCTAAACTTTCCAATCACCCGTACAGTCTCGTTTTCACCAACATAGAAAACATCCTTCAAACCACGCTCATAAACAAAAGGCTGTTGACCATTACGGTCAAGTATCTGACCATCAATGAGATGAAGGTGCATTGGATGAAACGAGGCATTTGCGGTGTTGTTAAATGTCCATATTTCCACGTCTTCGAGTTGAGGATTTGCATCGACTCGATTTCGATCCCATCCATTGTTGTTGATCACCCACAATTTATCACTACTTCTCTGCTGCACCGTGAAGTTGCGAGTCCGTACAGCTGAAGATTCTGGTATGAATTCAATATTGCGTAGTGTGCTGGGAACAAGGCTGTTATCAGTCTCGGCACGCACCACGTCAAAGCGCATAATTTTATCTGTATCGTTGAAATTATCGTTATTAGGCAGCCCCAGATTTTCCAGTACTACCTGAGTTCCTATAGGATATTTAGAAAAATCGATAATCAAGTCATAACGCTCACCCGTTGCAAGACGCATATCTCTAGTATTTACTGGTGCAGGCATCAATCCCCCATCAGTTCCAATCACAATCAAGTCATCACCAGTACTTAGAGCAAGTCTGTAAGAACGGGAAATTGATGCGTTTAACACCCGAAAACGGTATTTGCGGTTAGCCACTTCCATGCGGGGCCAAGGCACACCATTGACTGTAATCACATCCCCCATTAGGCGCACATGAGCTTGGTCATTAAAAATGAGTGAATTATCAGACGCGAATTGCTTATCCTGAATGATTAAAGGGATATCATAATCATCCTTCGGCAGTGGCAAATTAAGTTCATTGTCATCTTGGACAATGTACATTCCAGCCAACCCCATGTAAACATTTTGGGAAGTTCTACCATGAGCATGGTCGTGGTACCACAAAGTAGCAGCGTTAGTGTTGGGATAGACATAATCCTTGTAGTACCCCGTAGAAACAAAATCCCTAGCGTAGCCATCGTACTGCGGTTGGGATGCCATTCCATGTAAATGGACTGAGGTGTTTACACTAAGAGTCTTGGGAAACCACATAGATAGTCGATTGCTACGTTGTTTGATAGCAATATTATTGATAAACCGCACAACTGATTGTCGATCTTTACGCTGTTTAATTGTCGGTCCCGGAAATATACCGTTATAGCCCCAAATCTCCGTCGTTTGCCCTGGTAGAATCCCTACTTGAGCAGTCTGCATCGTGATTTGGTAGTAATCAGTTGTTGCATCGCTGCGTACAGGACTCAACACTGGTGGTGTGCGGAACCCAAGTGTAAATGGCTGAACTGAGTTATTGACATTCTGAGCGTATCCGCGATACTGAAGTCCTACGGGAAGCATAATAGAACCTCCTGCAAGCGCTGCCATCTTCAGCGCTTGGCGTCTGCTGATTTTTTTCATGCTCAAGTTTTTTGGTTAAGAACCTGTATAAATTTGACTAGTTCAAAAGTATTCACGAATTTATGTAATTATTTCAGAATAAATATACCAAAATATAAATTTTTGTTTCCATTAAAAGTACTAGCTTGGCTAAGATTTTACAAATAACAAGTTTTCATAAAATTTCAATTTTGATCCCTGTTTGAATTTTTACTTCTGTTTATTACAAAAGTAGCGGAAAAAAGTATGCTGTGGTTTCAAAGCCATTTATACAAGTTTTTTCTACAAAAAAAGCTTATTTCTTCTTGGATAAAAACGCTAATGATTGAAAAATATCTAAGAGATACAAATAATATTTTGTAAAGTAAAATCTTGATTGATCATAAATAATCCTACAGCGAAGTAAATAAGTTTAATTTATTTTGATTATTACTTGTTTAAAAAATAAAAAATAACCTTTTTTGCAACCAATGAAGCATCGCCCTGCCCTTACGGGCAACCCTCTCCGAAGTTCGGAGAGAGGTTTTGAACGCAACGCGCGTATTACTCGCCTCCGTAATGACCGTCAGTGACTTTGCCCCGGAAAACAATGTACTGGTAAAGGTTATAGAACAGCATAACGGGAATGAGGAAGCCAATGAAGATAATCATGATCACCAGCGAACTCGGATCAGCAGATGCTTCATAAATGGTGATCTGCGTGGGAATGATATAGGGGAAAACAATTAACCCTAGCCCCAGGAAAGTGACAACGAAAAGAAGAATTGTCCAGACAAAGGGCGCTCTTTCTTCTTTACGATTTAGGCTTTGGAGAAGTTGCCAAATCAGCAGAACTCCCAGTATGGGAATGACAGCAAAGATATAAACGAGGGGTGGCTGAAACAAGCGAGCCCTGACGCTTTCATAAAATATTGGTGTTGTAATTGTGATGAAAATGGCACCAATGAGCGTTGTCAAAGCCGCAATTTTGGCAGTTCTATAGTGAGTTGTTTGCAGCTCGCCTGTCGTTTTCCAAACAAGATAAGTTGAGCCAATGAGGACATATGCTTGAATTAAAGTTAGAGCCACCAGCACTGTTTGCCAGCTCAGCCAATCCCAAGATGTCCCAATAAAGTGACCTGTCTCATCAACTCGAATCCCTTTTAACACAGCACCAAGGGCGAAACCTTGACCGAGTGCGGCGACAAAACTCCCAGCACCAAAGGCGAAATTCCAAAAGAATTTTCGGTTTGCTAGCTCCCGGAACTCAAACGCCACAGCACGAAAGATGAACCCAAACACCATAGTGAGAATTGGGATGTACAGCGCGTTGAGAATTGTGCCATAAGCTAAGGGAAATGCTCCAAAAAGACCCCCAGCCATGAGAACCAGCCAGGTTTCATTGGCATCCCAAATGTTGCTTAAGCTCGTCATCAAGATGCCCCGGCGTTCTTCATCGGAGGAGGTTAGAGATAAGATGCCCACTCCTAAGTCAAATCCATCCAGCATCACATAGAGGAACAAGAACAGAGCTAAAATGACGAACCATACCTGGGGCAGAAAATACTCTAACGTCTCCATACAACCTCTTTGGGTGATGTGCCTTTATTTCCACCTAGCACTAGTAGTTTGTCACATTAATCATGATGGTTGTATAAGTTCGTAGTAAGGACTTTAGTCCTAGACTCCAAGAGCGTAGACGCGAGAGCGGTGAGACAGCGCTGCAGGAGGGTTTCCCGACCTAGGCGACTGCGTTCGCGCAGCGTGTCCGAAGGACATACCCGAAGGGCTTCCCGTAGGGTAGACAGCGCTTACTACGAACCGTTAAAATCAAAATTGATAGACTACTACGCTAGGATGCTTCTCAAAATAACTGACTCTTGACTTTCGTTCATTGTTGTGCTTCTACAGGGCGCTCGTCTGGAACAAACTCACCAGGGGTTGTATTAACGGCGGGTCTGTTGGGTTCAACTCCTGGCACAGGGAGTTCTAGATTAGGACCCCTACGAATAATGCGGCTGCCAAAGTACAAAACCCCAACAAACAAAATGCTGTAGACGACAGCAAAGCTAGTGAGCGAGACTAAGACATTACTTGCAGGTAGATTAGATGCCCCATCAACCGTGCGAATTTGCCCGTAGAGAATCCACGGTTGTCGTCCAACACAACGCACAATCCAGCCTGAGTCTACGGCGATGTATCCTAGAGGAGCTGCAAAGACCCAACCACGCATCAGCCAACGCTGCTGACCAATATTTTCCGCTGAGAGTTTACCTCGCAACCACTGCAAAACGCTCAACAGCATCAATCCCGCGAAGAAAAATCCAATCGCAATCATGGTGCGGAAAGCGTAGTAAATTAAACCAATCATGTGAGGACGGTCTTCTGGTTTCCACTCACTCAATCCGCGTACTGGGTAGGTGAGATTTTTCTTGAATTCCAGAATGTATCCTAGGGCATTGGGAACGGTAATTTCCCAGTCATTTTTCTGTGCTTTATCGTTGGGTATAGCCAGTAAGCTCCAATCTGCTGGCTGTCCTGCGGGTGTTGTCTCCCATTGCGCCTCCATTGCAGCTAGTTTTGAAGGCTGATACTGATAGACTTGTTCTCCACTTAAATGTCCGATATAAATCTGCAATGGAGCAACGGCGATCGCCGCAGCCAAGGCAATCTTCAATGACTTAGAAAAGAAGGCTTCGTGGCGACGGTTGAGAATGTACCAGGCGCTAATCCCACCAATTACAAACAACGAAGTCTCCAATGTGGCAAAGAACATATGGAGAACACTGTTCTTCATAAACGGGTTGGCGATCGCCGCAAAGTAATCATGGACAACAAACTTGCCATTGACAAGTTCCCCACCTGCTGGGGTTTGCATCCAAGAGTTTGCTGTTAGAATCCACAGCGTTGATAAGTTTGCGCCAACTGCAACAAGGATGGTGGAGAGATAGTGAATTATAGGATTGACACGCTCCCAACCAAATAGCATAATGCCAAGGAAGGCAGCTTCTAGCATAAATGCCCAAGAAGCTTCAAACCCAATGACACTGCCAAAAAAGTTGCCAACTGCTTCCGAAAAGCGTGACCAATTGGTGCCAAACTGAAACTCCATTGGAATGCCTGTTGCTACACCAATCCCAAAGTTCAGGACGTAGAACTTAGACCAAAAGCGGGCATGAAGGTAGTAATCAGGGTTACGAGTCTTGAGCCACACTCCTTCAACGATCACCAGGTAAATTCCCATACCAGTGGTTAGCACGGGCCAGAGCATATGAAACAGTGCAGTTAGGGCAAACTGCATACGTGATAGCACAACTGAATCCGACAAAAATTCCACAGCTATCCCCCTATAATTAGGCAAAATCTACGGATAGATTCCCTTGTATAGTATTGCAACAATCCTTGAGGGTGCGTTTTTTGGGAAAGTTTTAAGGTTTGACAAGGCGTAAAAATGAGTTGATGGGTGACGCCCACCATACAGCAAAAACGCTCCTCAAGGTAAACTCAGGGTTAATTTAGCTGCGGATATTCCTGTGGAGTTTGCCTATGCTTATTCTCGATGCTCCTCAAGTTCAAGTCATCGTTGGAGAAAATGCGGTTCCTATTTCTCAATTGCCAAAGGTGTGGCAAGACATTGCTGTAGGAGAGGCTGGTGTTGGACTGGCAAATCCACAGAGTTATGTTGAGATGGCGCAGTTGTTTCAATATAAATTGGAGCAGGGAGACGTTGATTTATTTAACGAACGCCCGGAACTAGCTCACCTCAAACCCGCGTTTCGTGAGTTGTTCGGATTGTTGGCGCAGGAAACACTTGAGTTCTACGGACAAGACTTTAAAATTGAGAGATATCCAGATTTTGAAGCAGTTCTGCGTGAATTGGAGTCAAAGGGAGCAGATTACTCTAACGAAGTGAAGGTCGCTCGCATTGGTCTGGAATTGTTTAATGAGTTTGATTATGAACTTCCCGCCAGCTTTTACCAAGTGCATCTTGCTCCCATTGACCGAGATAGCGTTTTTGAAGAACGAGCTTTACGGTTTGACCCGCGTGATATAGAACACAAGCGCTCTTGGGATGCAGTTCTGCATGCTGGAAAAGTGTTTGCTGTGCAGATGAAGATACAAAGCATTGCTTCCAAGTATGGTTTTACCTATCAACACGGCTGCGGTTGCGAATCCCACTTATCTTCTATTGATCAGTCACTGGGAGTATTTGATTATGAGTTAAATACCGAAAAGCGTGGTCGATGGATTCGCAGTTTCATTTGGACAGCATGGTACGAGTACGCTTTCTTCCCTATCGTACCGAATACTAGATATTTAGTTTGATATCTGCCTGATATTATACCAGCCAGAGACTTAACTCTCTGGCTGATAGCTTAAGTCCACTGTAGTGGACTTAAAATTGTTTTATATCCTCTTGAGAGGACTTTTGCTGTTAGTCTGCGATTTACTCAGGATATGTTGCTGCTGGAATTGGAGTGGCAAGTAACCCCGACGGGTTGTTGAATTTCACATAACCACCATTTCTGTCAAACCAGCCTCTAAAAGCCCAGTTAATCCATCCACCATCGCCTTTATTGGTGAATTCACCACTTTCAAAAGCCCAAATACCGTAAGTGATACTGCCGCCCCAAACTGCTGAACCATAGAATGCAACACCGTTAAATCTGTCATCATATTCTTGGCTCAAATTAAAAACCATCACGTTGTACCGCTGACCTGCGGCATAAAAAGTTGTTTCCATGAGATTTTTTACAAATCCATCACGACCCTGATCAGCGTTGATAGCGGATGCGATTGCTTGAGCAATGCCTAGGACATCCACGCTAACATCTATACCAATAGCCATCTTTTTCTCCTTAAAAAGTTGAGATATGTTGATGAATTGGTTACTCTTGCTCTTGCTTAGTAACCATTCACATTCTTGATAGCTGTAAGTGAAATTAACTTATGCAGGAAATAAGGAGATTAGTGTCAGTATTCTCAATAATTTATCCACGGAAAATCGACATTTTTTAAAAAATGTCGATTTTCCGTGGATACACTTTCCTTATTTATCAAGGATCAGTAAATCGAAAAGTTTTCCCAAAGGGGAGCGTTCGCCATGAACTAGGGCTGTTTTTCGCCTGCTCAAATCACAACACCTGCCCAAGGCTAAAGCGCTTACTACGAACCCCTCAAATTAAAATTGATGACCAGTACTGCGTGGTGCTACCCTTGTCGGGCAGTTTCCAACATCTTATCTTGAAACATGGGGGTGCTGAGGTAACGTTCGCCAAAAGAAGGCTGAATCATCACGATTAAACTACCTGCGTTTTGTAGGCGTTTTGCTACCTGAATCGCTGCATACAAAGCAGCACCAGAGGATATACCGGATAATAAACCTTCTTCCCTGGCTAACCGTCGCCCAAAGGCGATCGCCTGCTCATCGCTGACAGTAATCACTTCATCTATTAAATCGGTGCGCAGAACATCTGGGACAAATCCGGCACCAATACCTTGAATTTTATGTGATCCTGCTTGACCTCCAGAAAGCACGGGGCTGTTACTTGGTTCTACAGCGATCGCCTGAAAACTCGGTTTGCGTGCTTTGAGGACTTCTGCAACTCCGGTAATCGTTCCACCAGTACCCACACCTGCAATAACAATATCCACTTTCCCATCGGTATCTGCCCAAATCTCCTCTGCTGTGGTTTCTCTGTGAATTTTGGGGTTCGCTGGGTTGCGGAATTGTTGCAACATAAAAGCATTGGGAGTATTACCGACGATTTCTTCGGCTTTGCGAATCGCACCCCGCATTCCCTCAAGCCCAGGTGTCAATTCTAAAGCAGCACCATATGCTCGTAGCATAGCGCGTCGTTCCATGCTCATAGTTTCCGGCATTGTCAAAATCAAATCGTAGCCACGCGCCGCCGCCACCATCGCCAGTCCAATTCCTGTATTCCCCGATGTCGGCTCAACTAAAATGCTTTTTCCTGGCTGAATCAGCCCCTCTTCTTCAGCCGCCTTCACCATATTTGCAGCAATACGGTCTTTCACCGAAGCTGCTGGGTTCATTCCTTCCAACTTAACGACATCTTCCCTACACATCCTTCAGCTTGAGGGATTTTGTTTAACTGAACTAAAGGAGTCCGTCCAACCAGTTCTGTAACGTCGCGAGCTATATGCATGAACTATATCCTAAAAAGATGCCTTTTGATCAAGGTATTTCTGTGTAGACTTTACAGCGCTTCTTCTTATGATTACACCACAAATCATAGGGTGTTTTTTGCCCATAAAAGCCTATGTGACCAACATTTGAGAGATTGGTGAGCGAGGAACACTTTACAGATAACTGCTGTCAGTTGTAGCAAGTAAGTACATAAATAGAGATTTTAAAAGTTAACAAAGTTAATTAAAGTTAATTTTAAACGATTTTGAGAAGATGATTAATATTCTGTTATTTTTGAACAAAGTCCTAAATTTTATGACTTTTTCAAAAATATTTATTATTTTACTATATAAATATATAGTAATGCTTTTCTTGAGTACAAGCTTTATCCTTAAATAAATAGCAAAAAAACTTGCTACTACTAAAGTCTAGACAGGTTTTACCTTGAGTACACAAACACCAGAACCCCTCTTGATAAATACTAGTTCCCCAGGGCTGAAAGTTTAGTACCTGTACCCAAAAAAAATCCTAACACTTATCTGGTAAGAATTGTAAGCCTTGAGTACAACCCTAATTAATTTAATAATCTTGATCCAATGCCAATAAATTCTTGTGCGTTGAGACATCTGATATAAAACCTATAGGATTTACGCAGAGATTCCCCTTTACCCCCCAAAATTCGTAGGTGAAAGCCGAGGAATGAGGGACTTCTTAGCCCAACAGACAGTTAGCAGTTGACGGTTAGCAGTTGACAGTTAACAGCGAACAGTTAGCAGTAATAGCTGAATGAAATTCAAACTTGTCCAATTTCTGACAGTTTGTTTAGTTACTGTATTGGTACTTTCTCCAGAGCTAGTGGTATTTAGCATGGTTTGGGAGCGACATATGGAGCTAGTACAAACAAAGAGTTTAGCTTGTGAACTTAACCACAGTTATACAAGTGAAATTGGATTAACTCCTACACAAGATAAATCAGAGCAAGATAGGTCTAACATCCATTCTGCTACAAACTTTGTCAAGCAATCTTTAGCGAACACCGAACAGTACAAAGCTGTCAAGATATTACGATGGTTCTTTTTGTTATTCCCTATTTTTCTGGGAACACTCGTTTTCTTATATGACAGATATCTGGTTTATCGCGCTGCTCTTTTTCAGCAACAAGTAGAAATGTTAGAAAGACTTTGGCAAGGTATTGAACAATAAATTATTAACCATGACTCAACAACGAGAAGATTTGTATTTCAATCTCATTGACCAACTGCTTCGTTGCCCCAATGGTCAAGAGCCAGAAGTTTTAGAAGCTCAACCAGAATTGCTTGATGCTGGTTTTATACAGACAATCATGCAAGTAGCAACTGGATTTGCACACCAAGGTAATCAGGACGGTGCCCAGTTTTTAATCCATGTTGCGCGTGAGCTATCTAAGGAATTGGGATTGTATCCTGATGTTTCAAATAAGGAGTAAATAATGCTACTGACTTCAACTGACGCGGGACAAATAGCGTTAGAATTTTTGATGGCTGAATGGAATGTTTTAGAAGAAAATAGAGAATGGTTTGTCATTGTTAACTCTCGCCTTATTGGTCAAAGTTGGTATATTGTGGAATTGGCTGTCCCAGGATTTCCTGATAGGTGGTATGTCCAAGTTTACGATAACGGGGCGTGCGATCCAGACTATACATTTCTTTCACCCAGCCGTGCTTCAGACGGATATATTGACCTTAAGGAATTGCCAAGCCTGGTAGCGGAAGTGTTGGTATCAGAGCGTAATGTCCGATAAAAAATGACACTTCAAAAATTTAAATGTAATCGAGATGTGCAAAATTGCACATTATTGAAAAGAGTCTTTTGGGAAAAATCAAGTAACAATATTACTTAATTTTTGCTTTTAGATAGCTAAAAGTGTAGGGTGGGCATTGCTCACCCTACAAGCGGTTAATATGTGATTTTTAAGTGAAGTAATTTCAAGTATAATTGGGTTTATAAAAAACAGTAAAAGCTGTTTTTATTCCTAAATATTAATCTTAATTATCTAATAAATTAGGGAAAGTTGTACTAGAAGCATAATAAAATTATGCTATATTTAATAGTGTGGCAATCCCTACAAAAATATCTTTTGTCATGATTAGTGAAGACATCCTAGCAAAAGAATTCATGAGGGTCGTCAATCACTATTACCCAAAAGTAGGGGAATTACTAGACGGCTGTTATGTGAAAGTTATCTCCTCTTACTGGGGACGACCTCCTAAACGCTTGCAATACATAGGAATTTATTGCTCTGAGGAAATAATGCCTTATGTGCAAGCTCATAAAGAAGTTTTAAGAGAGATAGCAGAAAATATGGGGCTAGTTCAGGTAGTCTTCCTGAATGCAACACGACTGCTGCGCGATCCAATGTCAAAAATCAAGCACATATATCCGCGCCTGTGGTTAGATTTGCACTTGGTCAGAACCTAAGAATAATAGTGAACGCAACTTCCTCGCTTATTAACCCTTAATCTAAAGGGGCTTGTATGAAAAATAGATCCTTTCTTCCTCCAGATGATTTGCCTTCAAGTGAGGCAACGCAAGTTGATAAAATACTGCGATCGCAACTGGAACATTCGACTGGCAGATGCTTTTTTGAAGCGTGCGACCAAATTACGCGAGCATTGTTATCTAGCTGTCAGTGGTATGTCACGACCGATGATGGTGCTTTAATGCTGGTTATCGACTGTCCTGACATCGTCACTTACTGGCATATAGTCAGCAATATTCCACCAATTGGCAATAGGCTGGAACGGTTTGCTAGTAGCGCCAAAATCCGCGTTTACCCTCCATTTGGCAAGGGGACGCCGTTTGAAATCAGCGTCAATGAAATTTCGGCTTATCGAGATTGGCTATAAAAGTCTTCAATGACCGATTATCTGTGATCACAGATGAAGCGCTAATACCAGTTCTCTATAAACTTGCACTTAATACATATTCTTCTGTCCCTTGGCGTTCTTGGCTTCTTGGCGGTTCGTTTCCTATGCGGTTCGTTTCCTATACCGCTTCTTTGTGTTGAGTGCAATATATTAAGCAATAAGAACCACAGATGGACACAGATGGACACAGATAATTTATCCGCGTGCATCTGCGGTTCTTACAGCAGTTTTCACGTATTTGAACCACACTGTAGGGGCACAGCAATGCTGTGCCCCTACAGCAAATGTGGTCTATTTACCTGAAAATAGCTGTAATATTCATTAATCCTAATTTTGCAAAAAGTGTCATGAGCAAGTTGAGGGCTTGTATCACTTGAGATAAAGATTACGGAATCATCGCTACCTTAATAACCTTACGCTCCCTCATATCACAAAATACCTGTTCTAAATCCTGCAATGCACGGTGTTCGCTAATCAGCAACTCAAAGGGAATCTTCCTACTTGTAAGCAGTGACAGCGCCGCCCGGACATATTCAGGAGTATTGTGAAACACTCCTTTAAGGGTAAGTTCGCTGTAGTGTAGTTGTTCTGTATTAACAGTAATAGTCGTATCTCGCGGACATCCGCCAAATAGGTTAACGGTTGCACCGGGACGGGCGCAAGCAATCGCTGTTTCCCAAACACTCGGTACACCGGTTGCTTCTATCACAACATCTGCACCCCATCCTTGTGTCAGTTCTTTGACGAAACTAGGAAGATCCGGCAATTGACGGTAATTAAAGGTTTTTGCCGCGCCTAATTTTTCCCCAATTTCTAGTCTTTGGTCATTCCCGCCAAACAGCAACACCTCAGCTTTGAGATCATGAGCCAACTTTGCGACAAACATCAGTCCAATCGCCCCATCTCCCAACACGACCACGCAATCACCTGCTTTGACGTTGGAACGGGCTACCCCATGCAGCACACAAGCTAGAGGTTCTGTCATTGCTGCCAATTCATACGGCAAGTCATCAGGAATTGGCAACATATTCTGTTGCACAATCGGCGCGGGAATTTTCAAGTATTGGGCAAAAGTCCCGTTATTCCATGTCAAATTTGGACAAAGAGAGTATTCTTGGCGTTGACAAAAAAAACACTTCATGCATGGTGCAGAATTATTTGCCACCACGCGCTGACCCACCTGCCAAGCCGTAACACCTTCTCCTACGGCTACAATTTCGCCAGCAGCTTCATGACCAAACAAAGTTGGCGGTTTGAGCATTTTAGCATGACCGCCGCGACGCCAAACTTTCAAGTCAGTACCGCAAGTCGTCGCTGCTCCCACCTTTATAACAACTTCACCCACACCGGGAGTTGGATCAGCGACTTGTTCTAAACTTAAATTTTCTTTGCCGTAAAGTAAGGCTGCTAGCACAGCTTATGACCAGTAATGAACTCCACCTGATTTTACCAGGTGGAGTTGGAAACTTTTTATTGGTTAATCAGTCTTAAATTCTAAAGACCTAGGATTTGACTGCTGGTTGAGGAACAACTGCCGTGCTTCTTGCTTCTGCGTTGGGCATACGACTCACACTTAACAATGGCACTTCTTGCCAGCAGGTTTTACAAAACCAGTAGAATTCACCATGACGGACATGACGCAACAGAGAACCACCGCAACAGGGACAACTGTTGGAGTTCAGACTCATATTTATGTCCTCCTTTTGAAAACTTGTTGATTATAGATACACTAAAAAAGTTGTTGATTAAAATTGGATTCTAGCGGCATGAATGCGACCGTTTGAATTGATGCGGTCTTTGATGATTTTTCCATAAACCGCCTCGTACCCATCAACCATTTGGATAACGCTAAACTTGTTCTCTATATATTCTCGGCAAGTTTGACGATTGAGTTGCAAAGCTCGTGGAATCATTGCCGCCATTTCATCGAAGCTTTGGCACACAAAACCTGAGACTCCGTGGGCAATCACCTCGGATACGGAACCTAAATTCATGGCAATGACTGGTGTACCAGTTGCCATTGATTCAATCATCACTAACCCAAAGGGTTCTTGCCAGGTTATTGGGAAGAGGGTGATAGCAGCATTGCCCAGCAGTTCAACTTTTTCGGCGTGGTTAATTTCACCTAGGTATTGAATTTGCTTACCATCAATGTGTGGGGCAATCTCTTGTTCAAAAAACTTAGAGTCTACTACATCAACTTTTCCTGCCATTTTGAGACGCCAACCAGTTTGCTTGGCAATGGCGATCGCGTGTTGCGGTCCCTTTTCCGGCGAAAAGCGTCCTAAGAATGCCAAATATGGGGCTTCTTGAGGTTGGGCGACAAAAGAGTAATCTTCTGGATTAATCCCGTTGTAGACCGTGCCAACATAGTTGAGGTTTATTTCACGCTGTGCGTTACTAATGCTGACGTATGGTTGCTTTTGGTGGTGGGTATATACGTTACGGTTGTCTGTTGTAAATCTGCCGTGCAGGGTATGCACTGTGGGTGTTGGCACAAAACTCGCCAAGGGTAACGCCGAAATTCCCAAATGGGAGTGGATAATATCGAATTCGTCTGCTAGCTGATAAACTTGGCTGAGTTCCAGCATTTCGTACACTGTATACTCTTTGACGTTCGGGTCTAAGCGCAATGCACGAGGATAAACTGCTTCTAACCTAGCCAATGTTTGCGAATCACCAGATGCGAACAAAGTGACATCATGACCTCGACGCACTAGTTCATCGGTCAAGCGACTCACGACTAGCTCTATTCCTCCGTATGTAGGAGGCGGAACTCGTTCCCATAAGGGGGCTACTTGAGCGATTTTCATAAGTTGTTTTGGTTCAGCAGGTGTAAATAGTCCTGTCGCTAGGACTGACATCTGATGACGGTAGAGCATTTGTACCTAATCATCATGATTATTAAGTTAACTCGACTCACTCAAGCGAGCGCAATTTCGGTTAACCGTACCCTGACATAGCCACAGATTCATTTCACACCACTTATTGTAATGACTACACAGGGAATATAGTTTTAGATTACTCTTTAATAAGATAGCTATTCATCTATCTTGGGGATCATAATAATTCAAACATTTTGTAACAAAAAGTACCAAAATATCAGAATGGGATCAATTTTTGAGAGGGTTGCAGGAAGGGGAGAAAATAATTAATGACTACTGAAGACTGACTCATATGAAAATTGCTACTTGGAATGTCAACTCGATTCGCACTCGTCTTGGACACGTTGTTGATTGGTTGAGTCAAAATCACGTTGATGTCCTGTGTATGCAAGAAACGAAAGTTGTAGATGAGAAATTTCCCTGTGCTGCCTTCGAGCAACTGGGCTACCATCTTTATCTATCAGGACAAAAAGCTTACAACGGTGTTGCCATAGCAAGCCGTGAACCACTAGAGGATGTTAGCTGTGGTTTTACACCTATTTTGTTAGACGTGCAGCCAGATTGGGATGAGCAAAAACGGGTGATCACAGGTGTGATTGACGGTATCAGAATTGTCAATCTTTACGTCCCCAATGGTTCCGCTGTGGGGAGCGAGAAATATGAATACAAGCTGGGTTGGTTAACACTGCTGCAAAAGTATTTGCGATCGCTTCTTTTATCCTCACCTGCTATCTGTATGTGTGGAGACTTTAACATTGCTCTAGAAGAGAAAGATATTCATAATAGTGTGAGTAGTGAAAATCACATCATGGCATCACAAGCAGAGCGCCAAGCGTTACGAGATATTCTCTTATTAGGATTTGCTGATGCTTTTCGCAAATTTACCTCTGAAGGCGGACACTACAGTTGGTGGGACTATCGAGCCGTATCTTTTCGGCGTAACTTGGGTTGGCGTATTGACCATCACTATCTCACACCCGAGTTATATGAGCGTGCTAAAAGCTGCACTATTGATGTAGCTCCCAGAAAGTTAGCTCAACCGAGCGATCATACGCCAGTGATTGTTGAATTCTAGAATTTAGTTATTCGTCATTAGTCATTGTAGAGACGCGCTCTCATGAAAGCGTCTGTTAAAAACTTTGGACTATTGACTCATCCACAATCCAAAATCCAAAATCGATATGTTTCTAGTCACTGGAGCCACTGGGGGAATAGGTCGCAGAGTTGTGCGACTTCTACGCGAACGGGAAAAGGAGGTACGCGCATTTGTCCGCCTCACCTCGCGCTACGGCGAGTTAGAACACCGAGGAGCTAACATCTTCATTGGTGATTTGCGCCAAGAAAGGGATATTCAAAAAGCTTGTCAGGGCGTACAGTACATTATCAGCACTCATGGTTCCGATGGTGATGCCCTATCTTTAGACTATCGCGCTAACATCGAACTCATAGACTCCGCAAAAGCAAATGGAGTAGAACACTTTGTCTTTATTTCCGTGCTAGGAGCAGACCGGGGATACGAAGATGCTCCTGTATTTAAGGCAAAACGAGCAGTAGAGCGATACCTGGAAACTAGTGGCTTAAACTACACTATTTTACGCCCAGCTGGATTAGCATCGAACTTGCTGCCATTGGCAGAACGATTTCGAGAAACGGGGTTGTACCTGCTCGTTGGCGATCCCAAAAACCGTACCTCTATTGTGAGTACAGATGATTTGGCAAGGATAGTGATAGATTCTGTGACAGTAGCAGCCGCTCGCAATCAGATATTCCCAGTCGGAGGACCAGAGATTTTATCGCGAGAGGATATTCCCAAAATTTTTGGTCGCATTTTTAACAAAGAGCCGGTGGTGATTAACCCGCCACTATTCGCTGTAGATGCAGTGCGGGGTACATTAGGTTTTTTCAATCCCCAAGCACAAAAAGCTTTGGGAACGTTTCGTACACTACTGAAGAACGAATTTTTCTGTACAAATCAGGAAATTGCCCAATTGGAGGCTATTTTCAATTTTCAGTTAGAAACATTAGAAAATTTCTTGCGACGTTACCTAGCAGTTTAAATGGGGAATGGGTAATGGCGACTGGGGATTAGTGATTGAGAAATCCCTAATCCCCAATCCCTAATTCCTAGTCCCTAATCTAAAATCCAAATCTAAAATATTATGAAATATTCCCTAGCTGCAAATGCTGCTCAAGCACGTAAAACAAAACAGCGATTCGCAAAACCTGATGAACATTTATCTTATGAACTGGGTAAGGCGGTACAGGAATTGCCGCCTTTGTATAGTAGATTGTTAGCGGGAACAGTGAGTGCTGTGGTATTGGGGACGATCGCCTGGGCAAATTTTTCGCTGATTGATGAAGTGGCGACAGCACCAGGGGAGTTAATTGCTGCTACACAAGTACGACCAGTGACATCGATAGGTAACGGGACAATTGTCACGGTAAATGTCAAAGAAGGCGATCGCGTACTCAAAGGTCAACCTCTGGTTAAACGTGACCCAGACTTGCAACAAGTCGATGTTGCTCGCTTAGCCACATCTGCTAAATTGATTCAGGAAGATTTACGGCGTTTGGATGCAGAACGCACAGGCGCTCAAGCTGGTGGCACACAACTTCAAGATGAACTGCTAAACTCTCGTTTACGAGACTATCAAGCGCGTCAAGCCGCAGCCCAAGCCGAATCAAATCGCCAACAAGCGCTGATTAACCAAGCGAAAGTACGCCTGACTCGGTTGCAAGAAAATCTAGTAAATGCAAGAACTAGCCTTGCCAACGCCAAAACGAACCAGCTCAACGCCCAAAATATTCGGACTAAAGTTGAAAACGGCTTAGCAATTGCTCAAAAAAGAGAACAAAGCCTAAAAACCCTCGTCACTCCCGGTGCTATACCTCGACTCGATTACCTAGACGCCCAAGAAAGACTCAATCGTGTGACTGCGGAAATCACCAGGGCAAATGATGAGGTGACAAACTCCCAGAATAAGGTCACAGAAGCTCAAGACAAAGTCACATCCTTAGAAAAGGATATTGCTGCTCAAGCTCAAGAAATTCGCCAAGTCGAAGAAGCATATCAAGCAGCTCGCACTCAAGCACAACGTCTGGAATCAGAGCGTCAAAGTGAAATTATCACCCAGATTAACAAACGCAAAGAAGAACTGACCACCATTCAAGGTCAGCTTGAACAAGCACGCAAGCAGCAAGACAAGGAAACTATCAAAGCTCCAGTGTCAGGTACTATCTACAGAATCAAAGCAACAAAAGGACCAGTGCAAGCAGGCGAAGAATTACTATCCATCTTACCAGAAGGCGAAGAACTTCTCTTAGAGGTGAAAGTCCTTAACCGGGATATTGGTTTTATTCAGGAGGGAATGCAGGCAAAGGTGAAACTGGCGACCTTTCCTTTCCAAGAATTTGGCACTATTCAGGGCGAGGTGGTGCAAGTCAGTCCAAATGCTACTCTTGATAAAGAAATGGGCTTAGTTTTTCCCACCCGAATTAAGCTGAACAAACATTCAATATTGGTGCGCGGTCAAGAAGTCGGCTTTACTCCTGGAATGGCTGCTAATGGTGAGATTGTCACTCGCAGGAAATCAGTTTTGACATTCTTAATTGAGCCGATTACTCGTCGCTTTAGTGAGGCATTTTCTGTGAGGTAGGTTTAGGGGCAATGCTCACCAAAACCCAGATATAACCCAATACGGTTCAGTTAAAAATTCTTGGTGATAGCGTAAGCATGGCATGAATGTGCCATAGATTGTACACGTGTAGAACTTTCGGATGCAACGTCTCTACATTGATGTGTTCATAATGGTTTTGGTCTTATCACCAAGCGTATTGATGAGATATAACTCAGATATAATGGGCATTGCCCAACGCCCTTCGGGTATCTCCTCTGGAGAGGCTGCGCCAACGCCAGTTGCCTCTGTCGGGAGACCCTCCTGCAGCGCTGGTCTCACCAGATGCTTCTCAAAAGCCCAGACCCTGCTTTGAACAAGCGGGGAAACCTGAGCCTGTGGACACGCTCCCCTACGTGTATTGCAAAAATCAAATAAAAATCTTATAGTCCTCCAGCATTTCTTGACGTTTCTTCAGCATATTTTCAGAATCAGTACCACTGTAGTCACTGATACTGTAGTTAATACTGTAGTTAATATTGTTGTTCAATGTGGTTTGGTAGCTTGAAAATTGCGACGCAAGTGTAGGGCTAGCAATGCACCTAGAGGATCGCACACCATTCACATCATCCAACTGGTCTTGTAAATTGGGCATCTTACTTGACCATAGACTTTCAGGACTAGATTCACAAGAGCCATCTTGATACTCTGTAATGCTGAAGCTAGAAGTTGCAATACGGCTCTCTGTTGTGGAGTCCTTGAAACTTAAACCTGGGAGGCTAAAGCTTGAGGTTGTTGTACTGTGTACTGCCGTTTCTGAGACAATTTGACGTACTTGAGCATCAGTAAGAGTCGGGTTAGCACTAAGCATCAGGGCGACTACGCCAGCAACATGGGGACTAGCCATTGATGTGCCGCTGTAGGAAACATACTGATTACCCGCAAGTGTAGAGTAGACATCGACTCCTGGGGCTGTAACGTAAGTGGGTGGATTCATTCCCGCTCGGTTAGAGAAGTCAGGCATATTGTTATTTTTATCAACGGCTCCAACTGCAATTCCCCATTTGTCTGCATATCGGGCTGGATAGCCTGGTTGAAAGCTACCATCATTACCAGCTGCCATAACGACAACCACTCCTTTACTGCTGGCATACTCTAAGGCTGGCTGATAAGTACCGTCATCAGGAAAGCGGCTACCTAAGCTGAGGTTAATGACATTAGCTCCATGATCCACAGCGTAGCAAATACCTTCTGCGATGTTGCTTTTGTTGCCACGACCTTCGTCATCTAAAACTTTAACTGGCATAATTTTGGCATCATAGGCAATGCCAGTAACACCAAAGCCATTGTTTTGCCCAGCAATAGTACCAGAGACATGAGTACCATGACCTTCTACATCTAGAGTGTTGTTGTTATTACTATCAAAGTTCCAACCGTAAACGTCATCAACATAGCCATTGCCATCATCATCCTTGCCGTTATCAGCAATTTCCTTGCTGTTCGTCCAGATATTACCCTTCAAATCATCATGGTTGTAGTCAACCCCAGTATCCAGAACAGCGACGACCACACCTTGACCGGTGTATCCATTTGCCCAGACTTCTGGAGCTTTCACAAGGTCGGCTCCCCAATTATTGCCACCAAGGTCAGGAACATCAGCAAAAGGACTCTGACCAACAGCTTTACCCACTGCGGCGGCTGCATTTATCAAGCCATAACCAGAGGAGAAATCGTAGCCATTATCATTGAACAATTGCTCTTGAGCATTTGCTTCTAGGTTATCGCTAGTTGAGTGAAAACTACTGTGACCACCAAAGTTGTTGACACTATAGTCATTGTTGGCATGAAAGGAATCTACTGAGGAGGTAGAAGTGATATTTAGCCCTTGATGAGGAAAAGAATTGTTACTATTTATATCGCTGGGCATCAGGATTTTTCCTTCAAAAATATCTCTTTTTTTTGACAGCCTAATCTGCAAAAACCTTAATTTTAATAAGGTTTTTGTCTTAAGAAAATTCTCCTAAAACAATAATTACTATTCAATACAAATAAAAAATGATATTTAATTTACAAATAATCTTTTCACTAATAGATATTTATATTTAAAATTTTATCAAAAATGTATTATTATTAACTTAATAATAATTTTTCAGTATTATTCTGCATTTGTCTGCGTACATCTGCGGTTACAAATAGCTATCATATTAAGCCCAGTTAAAGACTTATTAGAAAAACCGTAGCTTTGCTAAAGGGACGGGAAAAGAGGATTTCAGACTTTTGCACAGATATCCTTTTTTAAAACTAATCAACCTGACATGATATCAACCGCATTTCTCCAAGAAATATAATAGACCTCTTGCGGAATGTGAGTTCCATCTGTGTCCATCTGTAGTTAATTATTCTTTTTTTTGCAATGAATACAAAAAGTCTAATGATTTGTGCAATCTTTTATTGAGGCTGTCAAAAGTCATCTGTCCCGAGTCCTTCTTCAGGATTCAGGACAGCATAAACAAGCGCATCCAAGTCAAATAGGACTACTATAGCAATACGGACGCACATTTGTGCGAAAGTGCCTGCATGAGCGCATAAATCGCGCCAGATTCCCGACTTCTTAAAGAAGTCGGGAATTTTGTTGTTAAATATTAATTGATTGTAGAATCCCAATAACTAAAGCTTGACTCAATCTCACTCCAACTTAATTGTAAAACACCAGGTTTTGAAGAATTGGTATCTACTCCCCAAGGATTAAAAAGAGTGAATTTTTGGGTGGAGGAATTGTAATCTATCAGCGCGTAAGCATGACCAGACACGATATTTGATGCTACTCCAGTTGGTTTTGTACCAAACCCAATCAATTGTCCAGAATTGAAGGCATCAACTAGAGAGCTAAAGTTAAGACTATTACCAAGAGAAGTCTTTTTTCCTGTAATTTGTGCTAGTGCATCACTGATATACCCACCTTTTCCAATACCAGTGTAGGTGTTGGAATTATCTTGATAAATCCAACCAGACTCGTTAAGTTGAGCGTAAGCTTTCTCCGCAAAAGCAACCCATAACTCATTAGAAGAGCTATTGTGGTCACTACCTTGATTGGCGTAAGCTAAATACCCTAATGAATTCGTTGGTAAATATCTGTCTACCGTTACATAATCAGCAACTCCATTGTGCCAGAAGCGCAGGGTGAAAGTATTATCGCCGTTGTCAATGAACATACTCTCAATTGTGCCTGGAGAACGAACGGCTGTTGCAGCTAAACCTGTAAGGAAATAACAGTCATTTATCTGTCCTTGTTTCACATCTTGGTAACTAATACCATTTTGGAACAAAGAACCATTCGCGTATTGATAAGTGTATGAACTTTGTGGGCGATCGCCTCCCAGAAACCACTTATTAATCAGGTTCTCCATCTGAATGTCGCTGCTACCTGTATTCAAGTTGCCTAGTGTGTTCCCTTGATACTTCTGGTTAGCAGTGTCACCATTGACAACCTTGTTAGACAAGACTCGGACGTACTCCGGCATTTGTAAGTAAGAGGCATTATTCACTAACGTGCGGAGATCTGTAATTTCAGTAGCATCAACTGTACTACCGTCGTTTGCTTGACGCAAAATAGCTATCATATCGTTGCGGTCTAATAGACCATCAGCAAAGCGGTTCCTAGACTCTACACGTAGAACACCATCTTGAACATTCAGGTCAAACCAGTCTTGATTAGGAACAACGTTAGAGCCTTGAGTAAGAACAACGTTAAAGCTCGTTTGTACAGTATCTGTACTGGCACCAGATTTGTCATAAGCCTTTGCCGACAACTGATAGTTGCCACCAGCTAAACTAGTAAGAGCATAGTTAAAGCTACAATAACGATTATCGTTGCTATTGGCGGTGAATTGTACAGTATCAGAGATACCTTGCGAGTTTCCGCTGTCTTTTTGCAACCAAAAATCCACTCGTGCTATATCGTTTGCACCATCGCCATCAAATGCCCTGGTATTGATTAGGTTGACTGTTTCCCCTGCTTGGTAGCTGCTTTTGTCAGTGCTGAATTGTAATGATTGCGGTGCTTCGTTTTTAGAAATTTTAAGATTATAAGAAGTTCTCCCACCAGTAACACGGTAGACCTGGATAGAATAAGTGCCTGCATCCAAAGTCGTGTCGATAGATTCAGCAGTATCACGATAATTATGGGAACCCGCTATCACTGAACGATTGCTGTCTAGCAATTGCAGATCTGCATCCGCTGACAGACCATCAAGAGCAAAGTTCAAACTACTACGACCACTCAGAGTAAAGCTGTAGTCATCAATGCGATTGTTATGACCTAGCCATCCATTAAAAACCTGATTTTTAGAAGTAGTATTTGTATTAGCTGATGGGGTTAGATTAATACTGTTATAATCAATTGGCATAATTATCTATGTGTCCTTGAATTGACAATATTTGGTAGACACAGCAACTAGAACCTCTGCCATAGAAAGGTTTTATATGAAGATATCAAAATCAAATTGTTGAATGCCTGTTGTTCTATACTGCTACTTCTTAGTCCAAAGCAGCCAGGTTGAAAACACGGAATTTTGATGAAAAGTAAAAATAGGCAATCCGGTAATAGTACTTTCTTCGTATTAATAAGTGAAGATACTCAATTCTTAATCAAGAATACTTGAAAGCAGAGACGCAAAGCACAAGACTTTTTCTCTGTATGAGGTATTTTAAAAATGATAAGCTAGGCACTTTTACAAGAACATTAAGCAAGAGAATTGATTCGTAGGGATTTAGCTTCATTCTTTATTCTTCAGGCAGTTAACACTTTGAAAATGTGCAATTCTCCTAACAGGTTAGAGAAAAGCAGCAGTTGATTTATAGTCCAATACTGTTCAGTTAAGGATTTTTTGTGATAAGCTAAAGCACATTTGGTTTGCATATTTAAATTCTTTCAAATTCTTGTGGGGTGGGCATCTTGCCCGCCCAAATAATGCAAGTTAAATGTGGAACAGCTTAGCGATCGCTCTTTGCGTGTAGGGCATACCATGGCACGAATGTACCGCCCTTGTACACGTGTAGAGGCGTTGGATGCAACGTCTCTAAAAAGGTTACTTTTTTACAAATTCTCTTATCTAAACCGTATTGGTCTATAGTCAATTCAATCTCTAATAGAATAGACCTCTTGCATAAATATTATTTTGTCTCGCGTTCTACGCTCTAGACGCAAAGACAAACACCAAGAAAAAGAAAGAGTGCAAGAAGTCTAATCTAGGGTTTGCCAACCCAGCCGGCTGGCGATGTGGTGTTTGGCGATCGGTACGCCTCTAATCATTGAAAAGATGGACAAACGTTAAAAACGAGTACCGAGCGCGAACCCCTTGCGGGGTTGAACAAGTAGAGGAGTAGTACTTGTTCAACTTCCCTGTATGCAAAGGATAGCCTTGCTACTCCAGTTATGTTTTCCGAACCTAAGAGGTTCCGCTTCGCTAACGCCAATGTTTTAAGGGCTTGTAATGTCAAAGACACGAGCGCGCGCTAAATACACTTGTTTAATCTTTGGCGACAGTTGCTACAAGCTGGAAAGTACTTGTAGGTGTCATGACCCTCAAAACGTAGTCAATTAAGACTTAGGCTGGCTATCTCTGTACTAGACAGTACTGGTTGTCCAGTCTTGTCCATTACTTAGCGGATAGCTACGGAAGCTGATAACTGTTAAACAGACTTATAACCTACGAATCAAAGTAAGGACACTGGAATTCCTAACACCTGCTTGTACAGGCGTACTAACTGAGGTATACCGCCTTAAGATAAAAAAGGTAGGTCTATTATAATGCCGTCGTTATTGTAACCTAATACTATTATTTTGTAAAAGGGGATAGATAAAGAAATGACCTTAGTTGTTGCAGCACTATACAAATTTGTTAAATTGCCAGATTTTGCCGAAAAACAACACTCTCTGCTGTCTTTATGCCAATCCCATGGCGTTAAGGGGACAATTCTATTGGCACCAGAAGGTATTAACGGTACAATAGCGGCTTCACGTCAAGCGATTGACTCTGTTCTCTCTTTTTTGCGCTCCGATCCCCGCTTAGCAGACTTAGAATACAAAGAGTCTTATGCTGACTACTCACCGTTTGAGCGGATGAAAGTGCGCTTGAAAAAAGAAATTGTGACTATTGGAAGGACTGAAGTTGACCCGAATGAACAGGTGGGTACCTATGTTAGTCCCAAGGACTGGAATGAGCTGATTTGCGATCCTGAAGTCACGGTGGTTGATACCCGCAATGATTATGAGGTGATGATCGGAACTTTTAAACGAGCGCAAAATCCTCATACGGAATCATTCCGTGAATTTCCCGAGTATGTTCACAAGCACCTCGACCCCAACAAACACAAAAAGGTTGCCCTGTTTTGTACTGGAGGAATTCGCTGCGAAAAAGCCTCTTCTTTCATGCTGTCCCAAGGGTTTCAAGAGGTTTATCACCTAAAAGGTGGGATTCTCAAATATTTAGAGGAAGTTCCTGAGTCTGAGAGTTTGTGGGATGGCGAGTGTTTTGTGTTTGACCAACGCATCGCTGTCAGTCACGGTTTAGAAACGGGTAGTTATGATATGTGCGCAAGTTGCGGGCGTCCCGTCTCTGAAGCTGATAAATCATCTCCTAAGTATGAGGAAGGAGTTTCTTGCGCCTATTGTTTTGATAGCCTCTCGGAGGAGAAAAAGACACGTCAGCAGGAGAAAAAACGACAGTTGGAGTTGGCTAGGAAGCGGAATGGACAAGATTTATCGGTGACTTCGACACAATGAACGATGGGTTATACGAACAAAGGCTGTCTTTGCAGCCTCTGGGAGGTTCACTTAGGGACGCTTCAGCGCTAAGGTTAAGCCATCGGCAATTGGCACCAAACTCATGGTGATTCGTGGATCTTGATGCAGTTTCTGATTAAATGCCCGGATGCTATTAGTTATCTTGTCTTGCTCTTGGGGATTTGCGACTCGTCCTGACTGTAGGACATTATCAATCGCAATCAACCCACCTGGACGTAGAAGTTGTAGAGATCGCTCGTAGTAATTACCGTAGTTGTTTTTATCAGCATCGATAAAGGCAAAATCAAAGGTGCCTGCTTCTCCTGCGGCTATAAGCCTATCTAGAGTGTCGAGTGCTGGGGCAATGTGTAGTTCAATTTTATGTGCCACTCCGGCTTGCTGCCAGTAGCGGCGGGCGATCGCCGTATATTCTTCACTGACATCACACGCAACCACCTTACCATCTGGGGGTAACGCCAATGCAACCACTAGGGAACTATAGCCCGTAAATACGCCTATATCTAAAGTTTTTTTTGCACCCATCAACTCCACCAGCAGCGCCATAAATTGCCCCTGTTCTGGAGTAATCTGCATTCTGCTACTTGGATGCTGTGCTGTTTCTTGTCTGAGCTGCGCTAAAATTTCCGGCTCTCGCAATGAAACTGATTGCAAGTATTCATAAAGACTTTTTTCAAGTCCTGACGTTTTATATGCCATGTTTTGCTGCTAATGGCTAATTGTATTTTTATAATTGTATAAGTATCAGTGACTATCTGTATTTCTTTATCTTGAAGTCAGAAAGCTCCCACTCTCTGTTTATATTTAAACGCACCCGAGATGGCTACTGTGCGCGATTCTCAGGGTTATGTTAAGAAAGCCCGCCGATAAATATCTTATACTGTTTATGAAAGTATTTTTTTATTTACAAAAATAAATAGACATTTTTGTCAGGGACAAAAAACCTTAATTATCAATGATAATTTCAAAAAATCATGACTCATTGAGGTAGATAATTCATACTCTCTTTCTTGAGTTGTATTTTATAAGTTCTCTAAAATTAGTAAACTAACATACAATCTAAAATTATACTTTACTGTAGCGTCAAGCAGGGGGAGTCATGAGCCGTCCTATAATTCTTGGTATTGTTGGTGACAGCGCAGCTGGGAAAACAACGCTGACTAAAGGGATTGCTCAGGTTCTTGGTCCGGAGAATGTTACGGTGATTTGTACGGATGATTACCATAAGTACGACCGAAAGCAGCGTGCTGAAATTGGTATCACTGCTCTTCATGCTGACTGCAACTATTTGGATATTATGCAGCACCACCTGTCGCAACTTAGGACAGGGCAGTCAATCCTCAAGCCTGTTTACAGCCACAAAACTGGTACGTTTGAGCCACCAGTTTATATCAAGCCAAGTAAATTTGTCATAGTTGAGGGATTGCTGGGTTATTCCACCCGTGGTGCGCGTGACTGCTACGATGTGAAAGTTTACCTTGCTCCCCCTGAATCTTTACGCGCTCAATGGAAAGTTAAGCGGGATACGCAAAAGCGAGGGTATACAGAAGAACAAGTACTTGAGGAACTCAGAAAACGCGAACCAGATTCTGAACAATTTATCCGACCACAACGGCAATGGTCAGATATAGTTGTGAGTTTTTATCCTCCCAGCGACGATTTAGAGCAAACTAATGGACACCTAAATGTTCGTCTGGTGTTACGTCCTACGATTCCTCATCCAGATTTTAGCCAGATTCTCAACTACGGCGATGGCAGTTTTGAGTCAGCAATCCGCTTAGAATTAGATCGGGATATGGGCAAACCGGTCGATGTTCTGGAAGTTGATGGTCATGCCACTTTGGAACAGGTGAATAAGTTAGAGCATATTATTTGCTCTGATATGCCCTACCTTAAGAATATATGCGATCGCGAAAGCAACCCAGAGTTGGGCAAAATTGCTGGCACAACAGGGGAGACACTTCAAAGTTATCCCCTCGCTCTCACCCAGCTATTGATTACGTACCATATGCTTAAAGCGACACAAAATTATCAGCCTGATATCAGGGAAACTACCCTAAAATAGCTGAAAATTAAATATTTGGTCAAATATGGAGAGGTTGTCAGAATTACAGGGGATAACTTAGGAATAAATGCATATATCATCATTTATCCTCTGTATTTTTCTATGACTTATTGTCTCAGAATTGCCGATATACCTGTAACTGAGCGTCCGCGCGAGCGGTTGTTAACGCATGGTCCGAAAATTTTAGCCACAGCCGAGTTAATAGCAATTCTGCTGGCTACTGGTCAAGGACACGGTAAACTTTCCGCTGTGGGTCTAGGGCAATATATTTTACAGGAACTAAGCAAACACCAGCGAGATCCCTTAGCAGTTCTGCGAGATGTCAGCGCCGCCGAGTTGATGAAAATTCCTGGTATTGGTCCAGCAAAAGCAACAACTATCTTGGCGGCAATTGAATTAGGGAAACGAGCATTTCAATCCCGTCCAGGAGAACGCACCTTAATTGATAGTCCAGCGGCGGCGGCGGCGGCTCTGAGTCAAGATTTAATGTGGCAAAATCAAGAACGTTTTGCAGTGGTATTGTTAGATGTGAAGAATCGCCTTTTAGGAACGCAAGTTATTACCATTGGAACAGCAACGGAAACTTTAGCTCCTCCCCGCGAAATTTTTCGAGAAGTCATTCGCCAAGGAGCAACGCGGGTTATAGTGGCACATAACCATCCGTCTGGACATGTGGAACCTAGTCAAGAAGATATCGAATTAACGCGACAGTTGTTACTTGGAGCCCAATTTTTGGGCATTCCTCTTTTAGACCATCTGATTTTAGGCGATGGCAATCATCAGAGCATACGGGAAATGACAACATTGTGGGAGGATTGTCCGCAGGGAGATTAAGCCTCTTGCTAAGAGGATGTTTTAGAAGTGGTTAGTTATCAAAAACTTTTCGGTCCCCCTAAATCCCTCGTCAGAAGGGGGACTTTGAGATTATTTCCCCCCTTAAAAAGGGGGGCTAGGGGGAATCTCAATACAACTCGGTACTTTACAAACATCCTCTAAAGTCAATTAGATGAAAATGAAACCACAGATGAACGTACTGAGATCAAGCCTAGAGTTGCAACAGTGAGGAGGCGAAGCCTCCAAACCCTCGTTACCAGGTTGAACCTGGTAACGAGATATTAGAGCCTCTGGCTCTTGTTGAGAATGGTGCAAGATCTCAGCGTAGATAAATCATCTGTGTAGCCTAGGGCACGGCTTACGCCTACATCTGTGGTTTTAAATATCTTTATCTAAAAAATCAACTAGTCTACTGAGTAATAATATACGTGATTTACTTTTTAGTAGTTAATTATTATTCCACCAATCTCGTTACTAAATTAATTCGTTCTCTCCCTGTTGACAAAAAGATTGAGTATAAAACAATTATCGTCAATAACTCTCCTGATGATAATTCTATTTATGCTCTGAAAAATGAAGATGTTCTCATTTTAAACGCTCTCGGTAATTTAGGCTTTGGTGGTGGTTGCAATTTGGGAATAAATTGGATTTATACCCAAGACCCTCAAGCAATTGTTTGGATTATTAATCCCGATGCTTATTTAGAAAAAAATATTTTGGCTCAAGTCGAGTTGTTTTTTGAGGCATATCCAGGAATTTCGATTCTCGGCACAATAGTTCATACTCCTACGGGCGAAGTTTGGTTTGCAGGCGGTCGCTTTATTCCGACAACAGGGGCAATTCTCACTCAAGATTTGTTGAGCAATACAGATGCAGATTATGTAGCTTGCGATTGGATTACAGGTTGTAGCTTTATCATTAATCTCAGAAAGTTTGATGAGTGTCCTCACTTTGACCCTGCTTACTTTCTTTACTATGAAGATTTTGACTTTTGCCGACGCTATGCTAATCAAGGACATCTCATTGCAGTTACTAAGCAGTTTGGTGTCCTACATCAGCCCTCCTCAATTACTAATAGGTATGTTTTTAGAAAAATAAAAAATAGTAGTTATGGTTATTTATTATCTTTAGATAGATATACAAATAAAGTGGTTTTTCTATTAAGGTTACTTCGTTTGATTCTTTATGCTTTAATTTTGATGGTTGTAAAACCTCAAGTAGCATTTGGCAAATTTGCTGGCGTGTTTATGTATTGCAAGCGATCGCCCAAGCGGCACGCTTAGGAGCCAATCGCTTTCTTAAACCTTTCTCTACTGATGCTAGGCTAAGATGAGATCGTAAAATCAAAAACTCACTGGAGCGTGCTATGGTTGTACAAATCCCGCACCGTCAAATTTATGAGCGGGTTAAGTTTGATATAAATGAGTCAAATATTATTTAACTTATCGATTCTTTTTTCCCAACCCACAGGCATAAGCAACTATGCAAAAAATCTTGTTCCTTATTTAAAAACTCTTCAACCCACCTTATTAACGGCACAAAACTACCCTGAATTTAACTGTTATCAAATTCCTAATAATCTTACGCCTGCTCAGGGAACAAAAGGACATTTTGACCGTCTTGTGTGGACACAATTTCAACTGCCAAAAATCTATAAACATCTGAAATCTAAACTTATATTTTCTCCTGTTCCGGAAGCTCCACTTTCTGCCAATTGCCGTTATATCGTGATGGTTCACGATTTGATACCGTTGCGCTTTCCCAAACTCTTGTCACCACTGACGCATTTCTCGCGCTACTACGTTCCCCAAGTTCTTGCGCAAGCGCAACACATTATTTGCAACTCCCATGCTACAGCAAAGGACATCACCGACTTTTATCACATTCCCGCAAGCAAAATCACCCCTATTCCTCTCGCATACGACGCCAATCATTTTCGCCCGCTTCATTTAAATAATGGCAAACAAAATGCCTACCCCACAAAATGTCCCTATTTTCTCTACATTGGGCGACAGGATTCCTACAAAAACCTACATCGACTCATTACCGCTTTTGCAGCATTATCTAATAATAAGGACTACGAATTGTGGTTAGCAGGACCACAAGATAAACGCTTCACTCCTGTCTTACAAACCCAAGTTGAGGAATTGGGTATAACCGATAAAGTTAGATTCCTTAAGTATGTTCCTTACAGTGAATTGCCGAAAATAATTTGTGGTGCTACAGCCCTCGTCTTTCCCAGTCTTTGGGAGGGTTTTGGTTTCCCAGTTCTCGAAGCAATGGCTTGCGGGACTCCTGTGATTACTTCTAATCTCTCATCTTTACCAGAAGTTGCTGGCGACGCTGCTCTTCTTATTAATCCTTACAACGTTGAGGAAATGACTGAAGCGATGCAAACAATTGCAAGTGATTCCGCATTGCGTGAGCATCTTTCTACTCAAGGTATTAGTAGGGCAAGTCAATTCAGTTGGGAAAAAACAGGTGTGGCTACTGTTGAAGTTCTATCACACTATCTTTAAATAAGATAATCAACAGTTTAGTAGTTGGTCAATAACACTTGAATAATTTCTTTTGTAAATATATAATACAGTTAACAGTTTAGTAACACTTTATTAACACTTGAATAACGTACTTAAAAAGTGACAGTATAGTCAATACGGTTCGGTTAACGTTTTAATATTTTGAAGATCCCCCCAACCCACGCCAGGTGCTTCAAGTCGGGAAACCCTTTCGCCAGTCGCCTGCTGTCGGGAAACCCTCCTGCAGCGCTGGCTCACCAACGCACTGGCTCCCCTTAAAAAGGGGGGATCTTAACCGAACCGTATAGACAGTATAGTTAGTTGACAAATTTAATACAAGAGTTGGCTAATAACCCTCTTTTATAACTTCGGTCAGAGAATCATCTCTAACCGTGATTTTTGCATGCTTTTGCCACAAGAGCATTGAAATGACAAACAACACAGTGCGCTTCCCTAATCTATGATTCTGCTTAAAATTCAGGAGAACAATTTTTATCTCAAAAAAGCAAAATAGGTAGAATTAGCGAAATGAAGCAATATAAGAGTAGGAGAAAACGGGGAATTGTGCTGACTCCTGCGGGTCTGAAGCGGCTACAAGCAGCAATTCTGGCTGTGGAGAAGGCGCACAACAACGGCGATCGCTTTACTTTAGACGAACTGGGCTTACGCATGAATGTTTCTAGCAAAACACTCAGCCGATTGTGGTCGTTGGATAGAGGCGTAGACCAAAAAACTGTGAAACTGTGCTTTAGCGCTTTTAACCTGGAATTATGTAGCAAAGACTATACAATCTTGGATGAACCGAATCAGACTGAAACCTCTGGCGAACTTTTGGTGACTTTAGATACACCTGAGCAGAGTTCGTCTGATTCTTTATCCGTAGACTCATTCGTCAACGAACAGCGTGATAAACTTAAACATTTTTGGTCATACCCAGATGGTCCCGTACCTCTGGATTCTCCGTTCTACGTCGAACGTCCCCCAATTGAGGAACTGGTTTATCGAGAAGTCACTCAACCAGGCTGTGTAATTCGCATTCGAGCACCTAGACAGATGGGTAAGAGTTCTCTGGTGTTACGGCTTTGTGCTTTTGGACAAAAGCAAGGGTATCGCGCAGTGAATCTGAATTGCTACCAGATAGATTCCGATGGTCTAACTGACTTAAATCAGCTTTTGCGTAATCTTTGCTGGCGAATTGCAACAGAATTAGACATTAATCCCAACCTGAATGACATATGGGATGAGGAAGTTGGTTGTAAGTTGAATTGTAGCTTTTACTTGCAGTATTTGCTCAAGCAGATTCAAAGCCCAGTAGTTCTGGTGTTCAATGAAGTTGACCGCTTTTTTGAATATCCTCACATTGCTACTGAGTTCTTTGCTTTGTTGCGTTCGTGGTGCGAGGAAGCACGACAAAATGCCAATTGGAGCAACTTGAGGCTAGTAGTAGTTTACTCTACAGAAGAGTATGCCAGCCTAGATATCAACCGCTCCCCGTTTAATATTGGACTACCTATCCGTCTCGTGGAATTTACCCAGCAACAGGTAGAAGATTTAGCCCAGCGGCACGCGCTAGACTGGAGTACTGGTAAGGAATCTGCCCAACTGATGTCGCTTGTAGGCGGTCATCCAGCACTCATTCGGATTGCGCTTTATTATCTTTGCTCTCAGGTCATCACTCTACAAGAGCTGATACAAGAGGCACTTGCCAACGGCGGTATCTACCGCTATCATTTATGGCGACACTGGGCGAAACTGCAAGAAAAACCCAGTCTGGCAAAGACATATGCTGATGTTGTGACAGCAAAGCAAGGTATTTCTCTTGACCCGATTGAGGCATATAAACTCGAGAGTTTGGGATTGATTTGCTTTAAAGGCGATCGCATTGTACCACGTTGCGAACTCTACCGCACTTATTTTGCAAAACAACTCGCGACAATTGTTTAATCAATCATTTAATGATAAGGGTTTGAACCCTTATCATTAAATGATTGTAGGTTCAAAAATTGCCTTATTTGCAACGACTCGCCTACTTTCAAGAAATCAAGAACCAGCACCTGAAGTATCTTTTGGCTTTCCGCTTCTTGGTGGTTCAAACGCTGTGTATTCTTGGATAAAAGTAGTATTTCTCGTTTTTAGGTTTGTTAAATCTAAAGCTAATCCTACAGCTAATCCTACAACAAGCAGGCAGAAAGCAGTTTTCAATCGCGAATTAGCTATTTTGGAGTGTAAATAATAGGTTGACAGCATTAATTAAAGTTACGCAATTCGTCCACTTTAATAACTGAAACGGTCACATCTCCCGCGTTATCGTTAATCTCAGTATCGAAGAAGAAAGCACACAGTTTCGACGGTTCTGACACAGCTATAGTCAGGGTATCGTCATATCCATTTAAAGTTGACCAACCGGCTGTAACTTGCTTATTGGTTTTTAAGTTCTTGAATTTTCCCCCATAAATCCAGAGTAAAACTAAGGCTTCGTTTTCTGCGGATTCAGAATCTTTGACATAATCGAATGCACCTTCTTTGATGCGGACAACATAGATTCCCTGTGTTAGCTCTGCTGTTACTCCTTTGTTTTGGATAGCCTCCATTTGCTCTTTTGTAAGCTGATAGCAATTCTTCGCACTGTTAACGACTAAATCGGTGATAGAGGTTTGAGTTGTCATGATTTTCTACTTTTTGGAATCAGAAAATTGTATTGATATTGCTACCTGGAAAATAGTGTTTGTTCATTTTGCAATAGAACCACAATTATTCGTAACTTAGGGTGCCATCAATGTTGACAATGTGAGAATCTAGCTCAATCTCTGATGGATAATATGTGTCTCCTGCTGCTGTTTTGCACTCAGCAACAAGTACAAGTTGTCTAGTACTCAGCAACTGCGCTGGAGCAATATTTTTGCAGCTTTTAGAAAAATTTTTATCACTCCAGGATAATTTTCCATCCAAGTTACCAATGTATTTATCTAAGTCAATGGAGGTTTGCTGAGAATCGCCATTACTTTTTTTGCAACTTGTTGATAGGATTGAACCATTGATTTCTATCTTGTCTTTGTCGCAGGTTAGGCTAAATTGATCTGTCGGTCGCGATCGCTTGATTAACAACAAAGTTAAGTGACACAACGAAAGCAAACAAAAAGACCATAGCAACTCTGAGTAGTAGCCATTTCTTCATTTTCTATTAACCCCTTCTACTTGTAATGTAGCCAATTGTCTCGACAAAATCGTTATTTGAGCTTTGTTAGCTCTTGGAGTTCACCGCAAGACATCAGTCTGCGGCGGGATGCTATTGCAGCAGCCTATATAGTTGCTGCCTTTAAGTAAGTGTCTAGTAAGACAAATGTTTTAGTGCTAATTGCTTTCACTTCATGTCACCATAATCTCGCTTTTGTCATGAAAATGCAAGGACAGATAAGACAGTTAAGTAGAAATTTAAGAAACTAATTGCAATAAATAAAGGACAGTTAAGACAGTTAAGACAGTTAAGACAGTTAAGCGAAAAAATAGACAGATACAGATTTATTTAGTTGAAGATGTGATAGAATCCATGATCAGATAAAAATAAAGAGTTTTAAGAAGCTAAAAAATCCTATTTATTGTGTTAGAATAGCTTTTCTCTAATCACACTTTGAGATGAGATACCAGGTTGGTGGCAGCCTCCACACTGACGATCCTAGCTATGTTGTCCGTCAAGCAGACGAAAAACTTTATGCCAGCCTGAAAGCTGGCGAGTTTTGTTACGTCTTAAATTCTCGCCAGATGGGCAAGTCATCGTTATTACAACGCACGAGTTATCGTCTTAGGAAAGAAGGCTATAGCTGTGCATACTTGGACGTCACGCGATTGGGTAGCGAGAATACCACACCGGAACAATGGTACAAAGGCATTATCGTCAGCCTGTTCTACGACTTAAATCTGGCAGAACACCTCAACTTTAAGCATTGGTGGGATACGCAAGCAGGCATTTCCCCAGTGCAAAAACTACACTCGTTTGTTGAAGGAGTTTTACTGCCAAATGTTCAAAGCGAATTTCTGCCAGACGGCAAAGCTGAACGCATTTTCATCTTTATTGATGAAATTGATAGTTTACTGAGTTTGAGTTTTCCTGTCAGTGACTTTTTTGCCTGGATTCGTCATTGCTATAATCAGCAGGCACACGACCGGAATTTTCAACGCTTGGGATTTGCACTGTTTGGAGTAGCCAGTCCATCTGATTTGATTGCCGACAAGCGCCGGACACCCTTTAACATTGGTACAGCGATTGAGTTATATGGGTTTCAACTGCATGAAGCCAAACCATTGCTTAAAGGGTTAGAGGAAGTTGTCAGCCAACCTGAAATTGTGCTGCGAGAGATTATTTACTGGAGTGGGGGACAACCGTTTCTGACTCAGAAACTCTGTCAGCTCATTGTCCGAACAGCTTTAGAGACTTCAACTAGAAAAATTGTCCTACCTCCAGCAACTGAAGCATTTTGGGTAGAGCAATTGGTGCTAGAGCACATTATCCAACATTGGGAAGCAAAAGATGAACCGGAACACCTGCGCACGATTCGCGATCGCCTACTTTTCAATGAACAGCGCGCAGGACGGTTGTTAGGTGTTTATCAGCAGGTGTTGCAAGCTCTTGAAACAGACACTCAAACATCTGGCGTCCCTACCGATGATAGTCGAGAACAAACAGAACTTTTACTATCGGGATTGGTTGAGAAGCACAACGGCTATCTCAAAATTAAAAATCCTATCTACCGCAATGTCTTTAATTCTGAATGGGTACTCAGGCAGTTAGACAATCTGCGCCCCTACTCCCAGGCATTCAATGCATGGGTAGCCTCTGGTTATCAGGATGAATCACGTCTGCTGCGGGGGCAAGCGTTGCAAGAGGTGTTGGAATGGAGTGGGCGCAAAAGTCTCAGCGATTTGGATTATCGATTTTTGGCAGCTAGCCAGGAACTGGAACGCCGGGAAACTGAGCAAAGACTGAAAGCTGAACGACTCAAAGAAGTTGAAGCACGACTAGCACAAGAGAAAAGAACGGCTTTATTACAAAGGTTTTTGTTAGTTGCAGTGTGTATCGGGTTGCTCGTTTCTAGCGGGTTGGGGGTAGGGAGTTTCATTCTGTACCGCCAAGCCAAGAAAAGCGAAAGTCAAGCTAGGAACAGCGAAATTCAAGCGCTTGTATCTTCTTCTGAGGGGCTATTTGCCTCGAATCGCAGATTGGATGCGCTCATACAAGCAATTAAAGCCAAACATAAACTGCAAAAACTAGGTAAACCAAACACAAACATTGAGCCTCAAGTGGACAATGTACTACGGCAAGCAGTTTATGGAGCAGATGAATACAACCGTTTTTCCGGTCATACAGCTGCTGTTCTGGCAGTAGATGTCAGTCCTGACAGTTCTCTGATTGCCTCAGCAAGTGCCGATAAAACAATCAAGCTTTGGCGACGTGATGGTACAGAAGTTGCAACTCTCAAAGGTCATCAGGCAACAGTTAGGGCAGTCGATTTTAGCCCTGACGGTCAAATACTCGCCTCCGCGAGTGAAGATGGTACAGTTAAACTTTGGAAACGAGACAGCACAGACGCCTCATGGCGCGTCTCTACAACTCTCAAAGGTCACACTGCTTCGGTCTGGGGAGTCGCGTTTAGTCCCGATGGTCAGTTTGTTGCCTCTGCCAGTTTCGACGCAACTGTGAAACTCTGGAAGCGAGACGGCACTTTGCTTAAAACTTTTAAAGGTCATACTGCTTCGGTCTGGGGAGTCACCTTTAGTCCTGATGGTAATATTGTTGCTACCGCAAGTCTAGACAAGACAGTAAAACTCTGGAAACGAGACGGTTCAGACTGGCAAAACGCCAAGCCCTTACAAACTCTCCAAGGTCACACCGGTTGGGTTGTAGCAGTCGCTTTCAGCCCAGACGGCAAGACCATTGCTTCAGCGAGTGAAGACACAACTGTCAAACTTTGGCAGCGAGACAGCACAGATGGGAATTACCGTCTTGCGAAAACTCTTAAAGGTCACAGCGCCGGAATTTGGGGAGTTGCTTTTAGTCCTGATAGTCAAACTATTGCCTCCGCCAGTCTTGACAAAACGATTAAACTTTGGAACATCGATGGTACAGAACTGAGGACCCTTAGAGGACATAGTGCGTCCGTTTGGGGAGTGACTTTTAGCCCTGATAGTAGCTTTATTGCTTCGGCAGGCGCAGAAAACGTTGTCAGACTCTGGCAAAGTCAGAACCCATTCCAGAAGAGCATTGTTGCCCATAAAGCAGGAATTTGGTCAATAGCTATCACCTCCGACAGTTCAACAATTGCCACAGCCAGCCACGAAAACACTGCTAAACTTTGGAATCGCCAAGGTAAATTGCTCAAAACTTTCACTGAATCTGGGGGCGCAATCTTCGAGGTTTCATTCAGTGGCGATGGCAAGTTAATTGCTCTTGCCACTAACGATGATACGGTAAAACTCAAAAAGCCAGACGGGACTTTGGTCGCTACTTACAAAGATCCTCTCGGTAAATTCTTAGCAGCAGTGTTGAGTCCCGACGGACAAACAATTGCAATGGCAAATGTTAACAAGATTGCTCAGATATGGAAACGCGATGGTCCCAAGGGGACCCGCCCAAAGGGCGATCGCGTAGCGACTCCGCAGGAGTTTCACCCTTCCCGGCAGATTCTTAAAGGACATCAAGCGGAAGTGTGGCATGTCGTATTTAGTCCAGACGGTCGGCTTGTTGCCTCAGCCAGCGGCGATGGTACTGTTAAACTGTGGACGCTTGATGGCAAATTGTTCAGAACTCTTGTAGGACACTCGGCGGCAGTATGGAGAGCTGCCTTTAGCCAAGACAGCAAAATGGTAGCTTCTGGAAGTGGCGACAAAACCGTTAAGCTGTGGACACTTGAGGGCAAGTTGCTGAAAACTTTCAAAGGTCACACAGCGGCGATTTGGGGAGTTGCGTTTAGTCCCGATGGAAAAATAGTTGCTTCTGGCAGCGTGGATGCTACCGTCAAACTTTGGAAGGTGGATGGTACAGAAGTAACCACCCTCAGAGGACATACCGCAGCGATTAGGGATGTTGCCATCAGCCGCGATGGGACAATGCTTGTCTCAGGGGGTGATGACAACACACTCATTTTGTGGAATTTGCAGCGAATTCTCAATCTAGATGCACTGGCTTATGGTTGCGCTTTGGTGCAAGATTATTTGAAAACTAATAAAGAAGTGGAGAAAGGCGTGAGCGGATCTCTAACCCAGGGCGATCGCTTTATCTGCAATTGATCAGCTTCCTACTTGCTACTTTTTACGGCGTTCCCACTGCTCCAGAGTAAATTAAGCCGCGTTGCACATCCATAGTCAAAATCGCTCCATCCCGAATCACTTGTGTCGCCTTTTTGACTCCAACGATGACTGGCACACCAAGACGTAAGCCAATCACAGCTGCATGGCTGGTGAGACTTTCTTCTTCAGTAATAATTCCGGCAGCTTTGCGAATTGCGTCAACAAAATCAGCACTTGTACCTGAGGCAACCAAAATATCTCCGTGATTAAAGTTACTGGCATCCATGCCACTGAGAGCCACTCGTGCGCGACCACTTACAGAACCTTGTCCCAGTCCAATTCCCTGACCAAGTACCGCCGTCACAACTTCAACTTTAATCAAATCTGTTGACCCGGAAACTCCCTGGAGAGTCCCAGCAGTCATCACGACCAAATCCCCCTGAGACAAGAGTTCTCTTTCTTGAGCTACATTGATAGCTGCTTGGAATGTCTGACCAGTGGAAGGTAGTTCTAACATCAACAACGGTTTGACGCCCCATACAAGTTGTAACTGTCGCGCTACATTCACGTGAGGTGTCACTGCCAAAATGGGTGTTTGGGGACGAAACTTGGAGACATTCCGTGCTGTTGCGCCTGTTTGCGTCAAAGTCATAATTGCTGCTGCTCCCAACTGTTCTGCAATTTGACCGACAGCTTGGCTGATGGCATTCGGAATCGAACGTTTGGTGTCTCTGGCTTGATTTGGGTTTCTGTGCAGCGCCACCTCTTGTTCTATGCGTTCGGCAATTCGCGCCATCGTCGCGACAGCTTCCACTGGAAATTTACCCACAGCAGTTTCATTCGAGAGCATGACTGCATCCGTACCATCTAAAATCGCATTTGCCACATCTGACACTTCGGCGCGAGTCGGACGGGGGTTACTAACCATACTGTCTAACATTTGGGTGGCGGTGATGATGGGAATCCCCATGCGATTAGCAGTCGCAATCAGCCGCTTTTGCAGTACCGGGACATCCTCTGCTGGGAGTTCCACACCTAAGTCGCCTCTTGCTACCATCACCCCATCACACAAAGCCAGAACAGCTTCCATTTGTTCAATGGCTTCGTGCTTTTCAATTTTGGCAATGACTGGCACTTGTTTGCCTGTGGTGGAAATGAGTTCTTTAATTTCTATCATGTCTTGGGGGTTGCGGACAAAGGAAAGTGCTACCCAGTCCACACCCTGATCCAGACCGAACATCAGATCCTCACGGTCTTTGTCGGTCATTGCTTTAATTGACAGGTAAACTCCGGGAAAGTTCACGCCTTTGTTGTTTGAAAGCGTTCCACCGACAGTGAGGCGACAGTGCAAATCGCCTTTTTCGCGGTTAATCTCCTCTACGAGCATTTCCACGCGCCCATCATCTAGGAGGATTCTTGCCCCTACAGGGACTTCGTCTGCCAAATAATCGTACGTGACGCAGCTGATTTCCTGTGTGCCGACAACTGGACGATTGGTTAAGGTGAAGCGATCGCCTTTTGCCAGGACTATAGATCCATTTTCAAACTTCCCCAAGCGAATTTTGGGTCCTTGCAAGTCTTGCAGGATGGCTACGGGTTTATTCAGTTCAAAGGCTGTTTGCCGAATGAGCCGGATATTACGCTGATGATCAGCATGAGTCCCATGAGAGAAGTTTAGCCGCAGTGTTGTTGCACCAGCTTCAATCAGAGCTTTTAGCGTTTCTGGGCTGCTGGTAGCAGGACCAATTGTGGCGACAATTTTTGTTCGGCGGATAGAATCTTTTAGTTGCATAAAAGCGGAATCTAGGGAGCTACTCAGGGAATCATCCTAATTTAGGAGACACATCTATGTCTGTTGCTGCTGAATCAATCATTAAAGGTGGTAGAGCGCAGGTGTGGGGAGTGAAGGGGAGCCGGGGGAGACAAGGTAGACAATTCCTCTAAGCTTTTGCTGAACCCCCTTGTTCGCCTTGTCCTCTTGTTATATTTTTATATTTCACTAAGGAAGCAAAAGCTTAGAGTCTGTTGAAATCATACCGTTATTGGGCTGCTGATCTGTAAAGAAGTAGATAAATCTTGCTACACATAAATTTATTATTCGTCATTATGTACCGCAAAAGTTCACTTTCCTTATAGAAAAGTGGCATTATCTAAATACTACATCTTAAGTAAAGCAACAAGGAGTTCATAATGCTGATGTCGGAGGCACAGAAGCCAATGACAATCCCGCCAAAGGAATTTTTAGCGCCCCCGGGTGATTTTAATCCGACGCTGCTGATGTTCTTGGCAGCTGCGGGAATATTTGTTTTGTCTAACTTTGGTTACTGGGTTTGGGAATGGCCCCACTGGTTATGCTTTAGTGCAAATACGCTGGCTTTACACATTGCAGGAACTGTGATTCACGACGCCTGCCACCAGTCTGCACATCGTAACCGAGTTATCAACGCCATTTTAGGACATGCTAGTGCCCTGATGCTGACTTTTGTCTTCCCAGTGTTTACGCGGGTGCATTTGCAGCATCATGCCCATGTCAACGATCCAGAAAATGACCCAGATCATTATGTTTCCACAGGTGGTCCTTTGTGGTTGCTTCCAGTCCGCTTTTTATACCACGAGGTGTTTTTCTTTAAGCGGCAACTATGGCGCAAATATGAGCTACTGGAATGGTTTCTCAGCCGCTTGTTTGTTGTTGCAATTTTCTGTATCTCAATTCAATACCACTTTTTGGGCTACGTTCTCAATTTTTGGTTCATTCCTTCTGCCGTTGTCGGGTTAGCACTGGGTTTATTTTTTGATTATCTACCCCATCGTCCTCACCAAGAGCGCGATCGCTGGAAAAATGCTCGTGTCTACCCTAATTCAATTCTGAATTTCCTGATCATGGGGCAAAATTATCATTTAATTCATCATTTATGGCCTTCTATTCCGTGGTATAATTACCAGCCCACATATTATTTCATGAAGCCCCTTTTAGATGAAAAAGGCTGTTATCAAACTTCAGGTCTACTGCAAAAAAAAGACTTTTGGGAGTTTGTTTATGACATTTTTTTAGGAATTCGGTTTGATCACCACAAATCACCTAAAAATGAGCAAGGGGAGGGAAGATAGGCTCATTTCTATTCACAGCCTGGTCACTTAAAGATAAGGGTCGGGAACAGCAAGCAGGGGAAGCATATAGCAAACTTTTGCTGACCGACCTAGGGCAAAAGGCAATCGAGCAAGCTGGGTTTATCCCAATTCGCTCTTTCCTGTTTGACTTTAGCGAATATGTATGGTGATTTCTGAGAAATACTAGAACGTGTCATCCTACGATAAAGGCTGGCGCATATTCCAGTCAGGACGTAACTTTTCGGCGTGACGCAAATACGTATGGTAAATTTGGGCGGAGGCAGGCAGATAGGCGTGACCTAAAAACCGGATGCAGCGCTCTAAGCTGCCATCAACGTGCATTTCCTGTACATCCAACATGGGTACATTGTCCCAATGACGGCGTGAACGTGCAATTGCAGCAGGAAAAGTAGCATTTAAATCGCGTGTGACTGAGAAAGTCATACTAATAATATCTGTTGGATGCAATTGATTCCGTTTTTCCAGTTCATCTAGTAGTTCCATCACAGCTTCTCGCATTGCTTCAACCGTATTTTCTGGAACGGTTGTTGCTCCGCGAATAGCCCACATTCGCCACTCCACAAAAAAATCCTCCATTTAGTTATAAGTCATTAGTCATTAGTCATTAATCATTAGTCATTAGTCATTAGTCAAAGGACAAACAACTCATGACTAATAACGATTTATGGTCTATACATCCATAAAGGCAAACCATTAGTAGACACTTCAAATTCCACCCAGTTGATACCAGCCCCAAGCCCTGAAGAAACTTGACGGCTTCCTGGCAAGATACGATTTAACAGAGGTTTGCGTTCTTCTAAAGTGTAGACGGGAGTTTTTTCAGGATCAAGCTCAACCAGTTCGGCTGCCCAACGACGAGCATCTTCCTCTGTTCCCAGACGATCTACAATACCTAACTCTACGGCTTGCTGTCCAGTAAAAATCCGACCATCAGCGAAACTTCTCACAGTTTCCACCCCCAAGGAACGCGCATCAGCTACTGTCTGGACAAACTGCTGGTAACTTGTGTCAATTAATTCTTGCAAAATGTTTTGTTCTGGTTGGGTTAGTTCTCGGTCAAACGCCAAAATGTCTTTATAGGGACCAGACTTGATGACCTTGAAGGAAACACCGATTTTTTGCAACAAACGTTCCAAGTTGTTACCACGCAAAATCACACCAATGCTACCTGTAATTGTACCAGGGTTCGCCATGATATGTTGCGCTCCCATGCCGATGTAGACTCCACCAGAAGCAGAAATGTTGCCAAAACTAGCAACAATTTTTACTTTCTCACGCAACCGCTTCAAGGCGCTGTAGATTTCTTGGGAATCTCCCACTGTCCCGCCAGGACTATCAATTCTCAGCAGTAACGCTGGAAATTTTCTTTCTTCTACAGTTTTCAGCGCTTCTAATACATGCTTGCGAGTTGCACTGGCAATCGCACCTGTAATTTCAATACGAGCAATTTGTTTACGATATCTAGGCTTAAAAGGCCAAACCATGAGCAGTCAACAAACTTCCTAATAAACTTAATCATAAAACGTTACGTGCTCAAAGCACTTGCTTTCCCTATGTTAAGAAAAACGAGCAGGTTTTGTGATCATTACAATTTTAATAAAATTTTTATAATTTATGTGTATCTTTATTTGCTATGATAATTAGAGTAGAGAAAAAAGCTCAGTCAGTCTTTTAAGGTTCACTACAAGACCATAAAGTTTTTTATCCTTGAATTTGATTACTAGCAAGCTAGCTCAAGGACTAGAAATTATACAGTCGATATATATAAACATTTAATAGAAATAGCGATTAGCCAATGCTCATTCTTGAGCAGAGTAGCACTAGCAGCGTTTTTAGTCTTGACAATGTAAGTTGCGAATATATTGAGCCGAAAGCCTATCAGAGTCAAAAGTCGAGCTTTATCGTAAAATTTGATACCGATAATAAGCGTAAGTGTCAAACAGCGCCCCGACAAAACTGCAGGTTAAACAGATAACAAATAGTCCGCCAACAGGAGTGCCGCTGCCAAATATAGCAAGAAACTCCATGATCAGAGTCGTGATGACCTCAGTCACGCCTTGTAAACCAGGAATATAGCCGACAAGCGATAAGGCGAGCAACGTAATGCCGAATAAAAACATGGGAGCGACGAAACTGAAAACAATTGATAATACAAGCGAGCGGAGAAAGTTCGTCATAATAGTCATGTAGAGTAGGCTCCGTAAGTTTATTAGGCAGACCATAGTTGCCTGCCTAGTCGTCACTTTCTACAATAAAGGCGATCGCTCTGTCTCAGGCGTTATTTCAAAAATCTTAAGTTTTCATTAAAATATATACACAATCTTTCCAAGATATGTTGCGAAATCCAAAAAGGGATTAACAGGACGTAAGCCTTGAAAAATCAATGTTTACAGATGTAGTTGCACCTATTATTTCAACGACAGCCCTGTTCACAAGAGCTTTAATTTCTGAGATTGCCTTTAAACAAAGTTAATCTTAATTCCAAAAGTGTGCTCGAGAGCGACGCCAAGACCCTAGTACCGCAAGGCGGAAGTCAAAAGTCACGCATTCAAAAGTCAAAAGTATTATGGAATGGGCTTTTTAGGGATTTTAAATGGTGAACCAGCGCCAATGACGGCTTTCCCGAACTCACAGCGACTGGTGTGCCTCCTAACGGAGGAGCTGCGCTAACGCCGTCAGGCGTGCCGTAGGCATACCCGAAGGGTTGCCCTATTTACGCCGAACTGTACTAGAAATGCTATCACGCGAGAGAATAACTCCTGACTCATGACTGAAACTACCGCTTCGTAATTCGCTATGATGACGGCAGTTATAGAGTTAGCTTGTCAACATTGAGTGAGACGATATCCAAATCTAGTTTAGGAGCATGGAGTCAGCGATTGCTGGCAGCTATTTTCTTGGGTGGACAAGTCATGATTCACCTACTTAGGGGAAAAATCCATCGGCGTAATACCCTAGAGCAAATGGCAGCAGTTGGACCGGACTCCTTGTTTATTGCCTTGTTAACGGCTGTTTTTGTTGGCGCAGTGTTTACCATTCAGGTGGCGCGGGAATTTATTAACTTTGGCGCGGGAAACATTGTCGGTGGAGTGCTGGCGATCGCGTTGACACGCGAACTTTCCCCCGTTTTGACAGCAGTGATTTTGGCGGGGCGAGTTGGTTCGGCATTTGCAGCGGAAATCGGCACAATGCAAGTCACCGAACAAATTGACGCCCTTTTGATGTTAAAAACTGATCCAATTGATTATTTGGTTATCCCGCGCGTACTTGCTTGCGGCTTAATGTTACCAATTTTAACGCTTTTGTCTCTGGTAACAGGTATGTTAGGGGGATTAATTATTGCAACAAACATATACAATCTCTCGGAGACATCGTTTATAGACTCAGCCCGTAACTTTCTCGGCGGTTGGGATATTGTCAGCGCCATGATTAAGGCGTGTTGCTTTGGAATTTTAATAGCCGTAATTGGGTGCAGCTGGGGTTTGACGACAAAAGGAGGAGCAAAAGGAGTGGGACAGTCTACCACAACAGCTGTTGTCACTGCTTTGTTGATTATCTTTGTGAGCAACTTTTTTCTTTCTTGGCTGATGTTCCAAGGAACTGGTGGTGCATTTATGCCAGGGTTCTAGACCAATAGCGATTAGGGATTAGGAATTAGGGATTAGGGATAACGGTTTGATTGATAGTTGCTGGCTCCTAGTCCCTAGTCTATACCCCTAACTCCTAAAATAGAAATAATGTTTATTAACCAAGCAGGAGTTTCTCGTTTTGACGACTTCATATACGTCCAACTCGGCATCAACCACCGTCGAACTCAAGCCTAGTTACAACATACCTTTGGTATTAGTGGTTGGCGCAATTCCAATGCTTGTGGTGCAACCTTGGGTAGCAGGCGCGATCGCACTGTTTGGCTTGTTCCTCATGTTTCAAGCGGTTACACTGCGTCTGTTATTTACTCCCACCGACTTGGATATTTACAGAGGTGAAAAATTAATTCGGCGCTTTCCGTACCGGGAATGGCAAAACTGGCGCATATTCTGGAATTCGATTCCCATTCTGTTTTATTTTAAAGAAGTTAAAAGTATTCACTTTTTGCCGATTTTATTTAACCCTAACACTCTCAAAACTTGCTTGGAAGAACGCTGCCCGCGTATTTGATGCTTCACGATGACTCAGTACTGTGTACCCTATAAAGTGATGACTGGACATGACTTCAGTTGTGATCACTCATCACTTAAGGCTATCTCAGACTTAATTCAGACTTAATATAGATTGCTGAAAGCTATTTATTCGTGTCATAGGAATTACACTATTGTTTATGAACCCCGAGGAATCTCAAACACCACAAACAACTGATGAGTCGTTGATGCAAAAAGAACAACCAAAACTTGAGCAACCAGAAAATTCATCTGTTGAGTCAGTGGTGGAAAGAGCAGCGCCAAACTCCACAGTTGATAGACAAAATGACCAACCAACTTCTGCTCGATCCAATTTAGATGCAGAAGAACAAAGCCTTACAGATGAATTAACACAGCAGTCAACTGCTGAAGTGGTGACGCTGTTAGAAAAGGAAACTACCGCGCTGGGGTCAGAAGTAGAATCAAAATATAATCGCCAAGAAAAAGAAGCCGCGCAACGAGTCGCGCAGTTACAAAGCCAAAAACAAGCGCTAAAAGAAGAAATAGCCAACCTGCAATTATCCTACAAAACTGTTCAGGCGCAATTGGGCGAAACTCAAATGGCGATGACACAACTGGTGCAAGAAACCCTATCAGGGCTAGAACAACGCAAAGCGGCGCTGCAAATTTCTGTGGAACAGCTAGAACGCCGTCAAGAACGGATTCGCAACGAAATGCGAACCACTTTTGCAGGGACTTCTCAAGACTTAGCGATTCGGGTACAGGGTTTTAAAGATTATCTCACGGGCAGTTTACAAGATTTGGCAGCCGCAGCAGAACAGTTGCAACTGGTACCAAAACAGAAACCGGAACCAGAAAAGCTAGAGATCAAACAGGTTAAGCCAGCCGAAGAGCAGCTAGGAACACCACAATTTGCTCAACAGCAGTTCCAAGATACAACAAAACAAGTTCGCCGCCTGATTGACCAGTATCGCACGAAACCAGATTATTACGGTCCACCGTGGCAACTGCGCCGCACCTTTGAACCAGTGCATGCAGAACGAGTCTCCAACTGGTTTTTTAGCCAAGGAGGACGGGGCGCTTTACGGACGACAGGCAGTAGGTTGCAGAATATTCTCATTGCCTCAGCAGTGATTTCGATATTACACAAGTTGTATGGCGATCGCATCCGCACTTTGGTGTTAGCGAATACGCCAGAACGTTTAGGTGAATGGCGGCGTGGCTTGCAGGACTGTTTGGGAATAGGTCGTCCAGACTTTGGACCAGACAGAGGTGTAGTATTATTTGAAACACCTGAAGCTTTGGCACAAAAAGCAGATCGACTGGTAAAAGCCAATCAACTCCCTCTGATTTTGATTGACGATTCTGAAGAGCAAATTAGTTTGGCACTGTTGCAATTTCCCTTATGGTTAGCTTTTGCTCCTGACCCGAAAATGATGAGAAGTTATGATGATAACTACTAAGTCGTCGTTAGTGCTGAGTCACAAAGAACCAAAAACAAAAAACTCATAACTCATAACTCTTAAATATGGCTATTTGGTTAAGTTTGTGCGCGGGGGTTTTGGTTGTGGCTTATCTAGTGGGTTCTACACCCACTGGCTACACAGTAGCTAAGCTACTGAAAGGCATTGATATTCGCTCAGTTGGTTCTGGCTCAACAGGAGCAACCAATGTGCTGAGAATTTTAGGCACAGGACCAGGGGCATTTGTTTTAGTGATAGATTGCTTGAAAGGAGTTTTGGCGATCGCCCTGGTTGACTGGTTTTTCCACTTTGCTGGCAGTCAAGATTTCATTCCTCGAGAGATAAATACCGAGTTATGGCAACCTTTTATGGTCACTTTCGCCGGCTTAGCTGCCATACTTGGACACAGTAAGTCAATCTTTTTAGGCTTCACTGGTGGGAAATCTGTGGCGACCGGTTTGGGTATTTTGTTGGCGATGAATTGGCAGGTAGGTTTGGCGACCTTTGGCGTCTTTGCCGTTATGCTGGCAATATCGCGGATTGTCTCTTTGAGTTCGATTGCTGGTGCTGTTGCCGTTTCTATTTTCATGGTACTCCTGCATCAACCGTTACCTTACATCTTGTTTGGTGTTCTTGCAGGCTTGTATGTGATTTGGCGACACAGTAGTAATGTTGGGCGTATACTTGCAGGGACTGAGCCAAAATTAGGGCAAAAATTACAGGTGGAACAGCAAGAAACTGTAAATTCAGCCTCTTAGAATGAGGTTTTGTGTGACCCCACCCCTTACCCCTCCCCGCAAGCGAGGAGGGGAGAAAGTAACCAATTCACAAACACTTTCTTTGACCTGAATCCTTACAAATTTTTACTCAGGACTCAGGACTTATGGCTCACGGCTTCCTTAGAACTCAGCACTCGGTATCACTTGCTCGCCAATCCATTTTAGATAGGGTTGAGAACCAGCAACAATAGGTACAGCAATAATTTCCGGTACTTCATACGAGTGCAGTTCACAAATTTTTGCTGACAAAATAGGAAATTTGCTCAAGTCTGTTTTAATCAGCAATTGCCATTCCTGCTCCTTGTGTATTTGTCCTTGCCAAGTATAAATGGAATGGATTGGCAACAGACTAACACACGCAGCAAGTTTAGCCTCTACTAGAGCATTTGCGATCGCTTGTGCCTCCTGCTCTGAAGAAGCTGTTACAAACACTACACCGTAGCCTGTTGATTCAGCCATGACCAAAACTTTTTCGCTCCTCATAATTAAACACTAGAGGACAAAGAGTAAACCTGACCATCAATCAACAATCGAGTGATTCCCTTTGCCTGTAGATGATAACGAGCCTTGTGCAGCATTTTACTATCGGGAATTTTAATCACGCGATCGCGCTTGGTTGAGAAGCGCTTTGCCACTCGGTGGTTATCAAATACTGGGAGCGTTCTTTGCTGGGTTTCTAAGTTAGGAATTTGCCCCAAGTCGCCAAAGTCCCTGAGTGGACGAGTAATTAATTCCGACGACCGGTCTATTACCAAATAGCAAGTTTTGGGCAAACTGGCTGCTGACAGTGGCAAAACTCGAACTAATGACTCTCCCGATCTTGGTCTTGTGACAAAAGGTCGAGCTGGTTCAAAGTCCTCTTCGTCTGAGTATTCCTCTTCGTCATCGTCTAAATCATCTTCTTCCAAATCCTCTAAATCATCTGACTCACCCAATAAGTCTTCGCCAAACATTTCTGCGATGACGTTGGCTTCTGGACGTCTATCTTCTAAAAGGGGACTGGGAATGCTTGTGATTTCTGGAGGTTTCTCTGGAGGTTTCTCTGGAGGTTTTTGTTCTAAAAGTTCCAATTGCTCAGCAACTGGTTGCTCAACTCGCTCAATTCGTCTTGGTATTGGTTTTGTTGTTGGCGCTGAGGTGCGCCGCTTCACTCGTCTGATAGCAGGAATTGGTTCATCAACTTCTATAGGCTGCGGCTCCTGTTCCACAACTGGCTCTTCCTGCGGCGGCTGAACCTCAACTACAGGCTCAGGAACAGCAGATGCTGGTTGTTGTGTCTGCTCTTCCTCTGCCTCAGTGCTAAACACAGGCAGGTTTTCATAGTCTACCTGTGCCCTTCCTTCAGGAGTTCTTGCGGCACGCTTTAAAGAGACGAGGTATTCATACTCATCTTCTGGCAAAGTACTTTTGAGTAAGCGGCTAATCGTCGAGTTACTCACGCCATAGCGGTCTGCCAAAGTTGAGGTCGTTTCGGCAGTTTCGCGATATAATTTCAGGATTTCGTGTTTATCTGATTCTGTTAGTTTTCTCACGGTAGACACCACAAATTTCTAAGCTTGTTTTCTTCCACTGGCACGTCGTGAACGGTTTCATGATGCGTCGTATTCCAGGACAGCGCCCATGCCAAATAAAACTCAACTCCATACCCAAAATTCCTCTAAAATCTCCCCAGTTTGATAGTTGGGAATCCAATTTGTGGCGTTTTTAAACCACATATCTGCAATCTTAAGCGAAAATGCTGTTGCTGCAATAATTCGCTCAGACAAAGGCATTCTTTCATGCCAAAAGGCTAACATTGAGGTAGTGGCGATCATTAACAGCCGCAGATCACTGACGATAGAAAACCAATTCAAAATTGGAGCAATACTTTCTACCCTAGTTGGCGTCTGATCCTGAACTGTTGCTTGTGGTTGATCAGATAACCATGCCAACACACTACCAAAAGCTCCAATTGGCAACAAAATGAACCACTGCCATCTTTGTAGATTTCGTTCCCTACAAGCCACTGCCAAAATCATGCCTATCCCCAGCAACAAATAAGTTATCACAAAAAACACATCGCCAAGGGAAACTATAAGTTCTTCTTTCAAGACTATTTCCGTATAACCGAAAAATATCCCTCCAATGAAATAACAAACCATACCGATGTCGATTGCTAGCCAAACATCCCGAACACTAACAATTTGTCTACTGCACCAATTTCTCAAGCATAAGACATTGGCACTCAGATCAGCTATGGTTTCAAGAATATATGTACCAGTAACGTAGCAATCACCACGCCTTTCTATGCTATCTGAGCCTGGAATTCTAGCACTAAACAAAAAAAAGTACAATCGTACTAGGAGACTCCAGCCTAGGTTAGCTAAGACAATACTCTGAGTGGAAAACATAAATTTGGGACGGTGTGACCTGTTGTAAACGCTACTCATAGAACTTTACTGTATAAATGCACTCTAGCAGTTTTTTGACTCATTGACTGTTTAAGAAACAGCCGTACTCAAAGCTAACAAGTCAAATTAATATAAACGCAATAGATCATCCAACATGATGAAAAACTACTAGAGCGCTAATGCCACAGTTTACTTAACGGAGATTGATTTAGCCAACTGATAAAAAGCGTTCGTTCTCATAAAGGCATATTTTGTAAGTTATGAACCACTTGACAGGTAACCACTTGACAGGAAAAGTTGGTATTGCCAAAATACGCTTGATATATAGAATGTTGGTACCTGCTGAGCCAGTGCGTGCGTGCTACATGGTAGATATAGTAGGGGACGCTTGGACTGGGGACTCTTGGACTGGGTGAAAAGTCTTTTTGTGTCTAGGTTTTATGATCTGTTGATGTCCTAACCACCTTGGCTGTTGCTATATTTGAATATTTTGCCGTTTCATAATCAACATGACACTGGCAATAACTCCTCACCTAGCCATTGTTTACACGGAAAATATTCAAAGTAGGTACCCAGGTTGCTCGCGCTTGCGCTTAGCGTCCGCTTTCTTTGCGTTTGCCTTAGCAAACCCATTGACAAAACAGTATAACTAACCTATAATCCATTTTCTTTCTTTTCGGTGTACATTTACTAACTCTTGGGACGACTTGGATCTTAGCTTTACCAATATGAAATCTGCAATAATTCTGAATTGCCTTTTGCTCATGTTTACAGATATAATATGATAGCTGACTGTAGAGTGAGCCAGTATATTCGTTTGGGCGCGTAGCTCAGTGGATAGAGCCACGGATTTCTAATCCGTTGGTCGCAGGTTCGAGTCCTGCCGCGCCCGTTATAACTAAATACGAACCCTTAAGCCTACTAAAATGGTACGATGATTCAGCCAAGTAGAGGGTTCATATTAATATTGCTACACCATACAAAAAATAAGGCAGATATTGCTGCTACCAAAGCAATAGCAGACCTAACCGCAAAAGGTTACTCGGTTTTTACACCTGTTGTCTGTGAGCATTTGGGATTTGATTTGATTGCCTACAAGAACGGGAAATGTTACAGGGTACAAGCTAAGTACGCTGCCCATAATACAGTAAAAAATAAAACGAGTTGGGCAGATAAAAACGGATGCCATGAGAAAAAGTACCAAGCAGATGACTTTGACTTCTATGCGGTTTACTTGTCAGATATAGATCAGGTCATTTATCCAGCAATTAAATTTGGTGGTTGCTGCATCAGAACAACACCACCGAAATCGCCTAATCCTTTTTACTGGTGGGAAGATTTTACAAACTTTACAGAAGAAGCGATTAAGCGAACTTACAAAGAATTTGGAGTTGATTTAACCACTAGGAAGGTGAACCTAGATTCTAGAATTCACACAAGAATAGTCGAAAAACCTACTAAAGAAGAATTACAAAAACTGGTGTGGGAAAGACCAACAGCACAAATAGCTAAAGAGTTTGGAGTATCTGACAAGGCTGTCGAAAAATGGTGTAAAGCTTATGAAATTGAAAAGCCACCCAGAGGATACTGGGTTAAAAAAGCTTATGCAAAACTATCAGAATAGAAGTGGTAGATGGTAGACCAAAAGAAGAATTCCACCTACCACTTACTCGCAAATCATTTAGGAGTGCGATATTTCTTGCTCTTTTCTGAGTTTCTCTTTATGCTCCTGAACCAGCAGTGGTAATGACTAATTTATCTGGATGAATTAACTCCTGAATTGCTTGCTGCACTTGAGGCAAAGTCACAGCTTGAATGCGCTTGGGAAATTCTCGAATCTCCGCTTGAGAAAGACCGTAAATGGCATTTTCTAAAACTATGGTTGCCACATTACTAGGATTAGCTAATTCCACAGGGTAACTATTAGTTATTGAGCGTTTTGCCGTGTTCAATTCCGCTTCGGTGATTCCTTGCTCTCGCAATTGCTTGAGTAAAGCTAAAGCGCTGGTAATAGCCTTTTGAGCATCACTTGGTGCAGTCTGCATTTGAATCAAGAATGGACCGGGATTGATACCTGCAGCAAAGGCACTGTAGATACCGTAGGTTAGACCTTGGCGATCGCGCACCTCAGTACCCAAACGGCTAGACAAAGTATCGCCGCCCAAAATTTGATTCAGTACCTCTGCAGCGTAGAAACGAGGGTCTTTCCGCGAGATACCATTGTAACCAATATAGGTCACAGCCTCCGCCTTTCCAGGAATGACTGCACTTAAGCGTTTCATAGTTTGCGGTAAAGACACGGTCGGTAAGTTGAGAGTCGGTGGCTTACCTTGAGCTTGCCATTTGTCGAAAGCTTGATTGAATAGCGCTTTGACTTGATTTGGGTCAAAGTCACCAACCAGGGCGATCGTTGTCGTATCTGGTCGGTAGTGTTCTTGGTAAAAGCGAAGCACATCATCACGAGTCACGCTTTTTAAGCTTTCTTCTGTGGGAAAGCTATGAAACGGATGATTTTCAGGATAAATTGCTTGCTGGAATACGCGCCGTCCCAGTCCGCGAGGATCATCGAGCTGTACTTTCAGGCTTATTAACGCCCGCTGACGGCTGAGTTCTAACTGGTTGTCTGGGAAGGTAGCATTTTGCACCACATCTGCTAGAGTTTGAATCAATATCGGCAGATTAGCAGATAGCCCATTTCCACCAATACTAACTCCTTCCCGACTCGCATTGAATCCCAAGCTGACTCCCGGTCCTCCAACGTTTTTGCTAGAGTTAGAGCGTTTTTTGTCTGAGTCCCATTCATTAAATTGGTAGCAACAAGACTTGATAATCCTGCTTTAGGATTTGTGTCAAATTCGCTACCTGCGTCTATTTGTCCGCTTAGGTTAACGGTGGGGACGCTGTGGTCAGCTAGAAGGAAAACGCGCAACCCATTTTTAAGAGTGAATTGCTCTGCTAGCGGTTGAGTCGTCGAAGCGGTGGCTGATGTTGCAGGGGGAAGGTATTTGGCAAGTTCTGCCGGATCTACAGGCTTACCGGGGCTGAAGTTTTCTACAGTGCGACCAGAACCACCACTGGAAGTTCCTGGCTTACCATCTGGTTGAGTCGGTTCAAAAAAGCCGATAGTTTGTTTAGCAGGATTGAGGTAAGTTTTCGCCACTCGCTGCACATCTGCTGCTGAGACTTTGGCGATCGCTTCCAGATACCGCTCAACATAGCGATAATCCCCAGCCACAGTTTGGTTATACCCCAGCTGCGTTGCTTGAGAGGTGATGTCCTGGTTACTGAGTACAAAGGAAGCTTGCAGTTGCGTCTTTGCTCGGTTCAATTCTGCTTCGGTAACTTGTTGCTGTTGCAATTGAGCCAAAGACTGTTGCAGCACAGAGGCAATTTTCCCAAGCTGTTGACCTGGAGCAGCGGTAGCATTAATTTCGTACCAACCAGGTTCGATGAGTTCTGCAGGACTTGCACTCAGTGAGCTAGCCAAGCCAGATTCTACCAAAGCTTGGTAAAGCTGCGAGCTACGTCCGCCCGTGAGAATGGCATCCATAACATCAATTGCAGGTACGTCTGGATGATTAAGATCTGGTAGAGGATAAACAGCTTGCAATAGTGCGGCGCTTCCTGGCTCTTTCAGGACAATAGGTGATTTTTTACCTGATGAGGGGGATGAGGAGGATGAGGGAGATGAGGAAGAGACTCCTAATTTTGAATTAATTTCTCCCCCTGCTCTCGATGTCCGTTTCGCCAGCTTCCCAAAAGTTTCTTGGACATTTTTCAGCACGGGTTCAGTCGCAAAATCTCCCGTAATCACCAGGGTGGCATTGTCAGGGCTGTAGTAGGTTTTGTAATAGTCCCGTACCTGCTGCACGGTGAATTTCTCCACATCGGCTTTTGTGCCTCCCACAGGTAAGCCATAAGCTCGGTTCGGGAAAGCTGATCGCATAACTGCCCGATTAAGGCGATATGCTGGAGAATTTTCGTATCCTTGTAACTCTGAGATAACTACGCGCTTCTCACTTGTCAGTTGTTCGGATCCTACTAAAGCGCCTTCCATGCGATCAGCTTCTAGGGTGAGCAGTGCTTGCAATTTGTCGCGCTGCACTGTGCCAAAATAAGCTGTTTCGTCATAGCTAGTAAAAGCATTGAACTGACTGCCCAATGCACTAAATAACCGACCAAACTGCACCGGACGTTCAGTGGTTCCCTTGAACATCAAATGCTCTAGCTGGTGGGAGATGCCACTCTCCCCCGCTTTCTCGTTGCGCGAACCAACTCGATACCATACCTGTACACTCACCACAGGTGCAGTATGAACTTCCTTGGTTAACACTGTTAAGCCATTTTCCAATACCGTTTTACGCACCCCTTGAGTCAGGGACAGACCTGATACAGGTGTAACTGCACCTGGTGTTGCAGCATTGCTGATATTGCTTAGTGATAGCACTCCACTTAAAACTAAGCTGAAGAAAAAGCCCGCCATAATCAATGGACGCAGCTTTGAGAAAAAAGGCATGGTAGGTTACACAATAAATAAAGGGTGTCAACAAATATATGCTACAAAAATGCTCTGTTGCTATTTACCAAACAAGAGAGCATCACGTGTGGTAATAAAACGAAATTTAATATTTGCTTAAACTCAGTCTAACAAGCCAATGTTACGGCTTAGTGACATTGGCTTGTTACTCTCATGACTGAATGGCTCCCATCAAGAGTGCAAGATTACCTATTTCTTCCTTCTCTTCTCCTGTCGGAGACGCTACGCGAACGAGACGGCTTCCGCCGAACGTGTCCTAAACTTTAAATTGCTGAATGAGCGATCGCACTCCCTGGACTCCTCTCCATGCAAAAATACACCGCACTATCCGCTCACGCCACCTCTTTGAGCGTAACCAACGGCTCTTAGTTGCCGTCTCTGGCGGACAAGATTCTCTGTGTCTGGTCAAATTACTGTTAGATTTGCAACGAAAATGGGGATGGCATCTAGGTGTTGCTCACTGCGACCATCGCTGGCGTCCTGACTCCCAGGCAAATGCTAGTCATGTAAAAAGCTTGGCACAAAATTGGGGTGTTTCGTTTTATTTACAAACAGCGAACGAACCTTTAAAAAGCGAAGCTGCTGCACGCGACTGGCGGTATCAAGCTTTGAGTGCGATCGCCCGCGAAAACCAATTTCATTGTATTGTTACAGGTCACACAGCAAGCGATCGCGCTGAAACCTTGCTTTACAACTTAATTCGCGGTACAGGTGCTGATGGCTTGCAAGCATTAACGTGGCAACGTCTGCTAAATGACGGCATCGTGCTTGTACGTCCCTTGTTAGAAATTACTCGTACACAAACAGGAGAATTTTGCCAAGACTTTCAACTACCTGTTTGGGAAGATTCGACAAATCAAGATTTGAAATTCGCTCGTAACCGTATTCGCCAAGATATATTACCATATTTGCAAGAAAATTTCAACCCTCAAGTTGAATCAACCGTTGCCCAAACTGCGGAAATTCTGCAAGCAGAAGTGGAATATTTAGAACAAGCAGCTTATCAGTTGCGCCAAGAGGCGATGGGTGGAAAATGGAGCGATGAGGGGGATGAGGTAGAAATTGCCTATATTTCAGACCAAATAAAGCTAAACCGTCGTGTATTGCGCCAAGCACCACTGGCGCTACAACGTCGCGTCATGCGTCAGGTATTACAAGAAATACTTCACGCTTCTAGTTTCGAGCAAATTGAAAAACTGACAGCATTAATTACAGCACCAAACCGTTCACAGACTGATCCATTTCCTGGTGGTGCGATCGCCCGAGTTGAAGGTGACTGGATCTACATAAATTTGAAGAAGGAAGAATAGAAGAAATATTTAGAACCACAGATGGACACAGATGGACACAGATAATTTATTTGTATGTATCTGTGTTCATTTGTGGCTTTATTTTATGGTTTCATTTTCATAAATTTAAGTGTTGCAAATTTAATCAACAAAGAAATCATTCTTTATTCTATTTTCTATTTTCTTTTTTATATTTTCTTTCTTCTTTCTTTCTCAAGAGGTTGGTAACTGCGGTTGAGATATCAAACTTAGGAGTGTCTGACGTATTTGGGTAACTGCTTGGAGTTGATACTCGCCTGTTTCCTGCACTGAGGCTAACGATTCAGCAATTCCTTGTAGCTTTTGCCGCATTCCATCGACACAATCCTGAATAGGTTGTAGCGCTTCATAATATAAATTCAATCGTCCTCGCGATTCTGCGGTTACTGTTTGCAAAAGAAACAAGTTTTGCTCCAGAGTTTGTAGTGAGTCGCGTTGAGTTTCCTGCTGTTGCCTTTGTTGGGCAATGACCTCCTGCATTTGCTCAATATTGGCACGCATCTGCTCAATCTCACGCTCTAGGTTTTCCAACTCCTGTGACTGTTGTTGTCGCTGTATTTCAATTTCTAGAAGAATTGATTTTAAATCCATATTTGTCTCCTCTTGTTCATTCACAAGAGTTTTTCCTTGTCGCCGCAGCAGTAGTGTTTGATGTTGCTTGAAAATATACTGCCGCTCAAGCAAATTGCGACGTTGTCCTACCAAAGTTTCATTAAGCATTTGGTAGAGGTCTTTTTCATCAGCCAGTTCGGCTTCTAAGAAACCGCTTTCTGGTTGGGATGCTTGGTTGATTTTCTGTTGGAGTTCTTCTATATTTTTTTGTTTTTCTTTCAGTTCTTGTTCCTGCTCATGGACAAAGCTAGAGTCGATGTTCAACTTCTGCTGCAAGTCTGGCACCATATCTTGCAGTTGTTCTAGAGGCATTTTTTCCAAAGCTGCCACATCAACTTTATGAGTGGGAATTACATCAACAATTGTTGCAGCAAACAAGTGGAGCTTCTGGTGTAATTCTTCTTGGTGTCGCAATTGCTCTTTTAGGACTCGCGCATACTCTTGCTTGCGCTCAACAGTAGCTGTATTCACGTTCAATTCAGCTATTTGCTGCGCGAGAGAATCTTGAGCTTGCTGCCATTCTCTTTGGCGTTCAGATAATTCTTGCGACTGGCGCTCAACTTCTTCCTGCTGTTGGTTAACTGGAGTTTTTTGCTGTTGGAGTTGTTGCCAGTGTGGGTTTAAAATTGCCTGCTGGCTTTCAAGCATTTCAAAGGCAAAATTCAGGTGTTCGCGTACTGTTTCTGTAGGAGCAACGCTCTTTAGCAGTTGAGCAAGTAACTCGTTTAGCGCTCGACTTAGTTCCTCATCCAACACAGCAGAGTGCTGGTACTCTGCTTTGTACTCCTCGAAACGACGCTGCTCTCCCCGCAAGTGATCCCATGCTCCTTCCAGTTCTTGACGGTTGCTCAAGCTTTCTGTTTGCAACTTTTCAATTTCCTCGCGGGAAGTCTCTAATTCTTGTTGTTGCGCCTCCATTTGTTGCAGTTCTTCCAAGCGAGCTTCCATATCTATTTCACGGCGATTCAACTCTTGTGCTTGAAACGTCAAAGACTGCTTCCACTGGTCAATTTCTTCTTCTTTGATCTTAAATTTTTCCAATTGACGGGAAAAATTGTGCAAAATATTAACTAAAGGACGCCCTGCTTCCTGAATCCGTTGCACATGACGATTCGGATTTATTTCAACCAATACGAGGACTCCATCACTTAATTTGCCAGCTTCCTCAGCAGCAATCACTTCTTCCGAAACTGTACTCCAACTCTGGTCAGTTCGCTGACAAGCCAGTAGTTTTAGTTGGGTTTTGGCACCACCAAGTAAGCCGCCTTTCTGCTTTTGTACTTCTGCTAAATACAGCACACCATTATTCCTTTTGTGTACTTAATATTCGTGTTTGAAGCTATACCTTAAAACAGTTATCAGTTATCAGTTATCAGTCCTGACGGCGTATGGTGGGGGATGCGCTCACCGCCACCAACGCCTTCCACACTCTTGGTGGGGGACGCGCGACCACTCGTATTTAACTGATAACTGCGGGTGGTACTGTTCAGTGTTAAAAAAGAGTTGCACTATGTTGTCTCATTTATCTTCAGTGTGAGATTAATGAACAGACACTACAGACAATATTTTTATAGACGTGATATACAAATCCGTGCAGGAGTCGTGAGAATGAAAAAACCGCTCTTGAGGCAAGGACGCCAAGAAAAACAATCATAAAATCTCACAAATGATTTAGGACTGCTATATGTCACGTTTTAATATCTATGAAACTAACTTGTCACTTATTTCTATTTTGTACTGATAGTAGTGATACTGGCTTCCGTAGTATTACTAACATTACCAAAGTATATTACCTAAATGCTAAATTCGATCTATAGCGCAATTCAATTGAATGAAGTAATTATAAATCTCGTGTCCACCCCCCCATCCCCCCTACAAGAGGGGGAAGACAGAGGAAAAACTTTTATTTATTGTCCATCTGTGGTTCATTATTTCTTTGTGTACCTTACTCCGGGTTCTTACGGCTATAAGTTCGGCACTGACCCAGCAACTGACCACCCTTAGACCGGTAGTAAAAAAATATCAAGCCTTAGTATAAGCTTATTATTTAAGAAATGAGTGAAAAATAGAATTATTTTATACAGTAAATGTTTGTGGGGAAATCAGGAAATGTTTCCAATTAGGAACGTCTACATCAGGAGGTACATAGGCGTTTTATGAGTACAGTTCTGATTGTGGAAGACAGTATTGCACAAAGGGAGATGCTTACATACCTTCTGAAAGCGAGTGGTTTAACAGTCACCCATGCCAGTGATGGAGTAGAAGCATTGGAGGCAATTCAAACTGCTTGTCCGGATTTAGTAGTTTTGGATATCGTCATGCCTCGGATGAACGGCTACGAAGTTTGCCGTCGCCTAAAGTCTGATCCAACAACCCAAAATCTTCCAGTGGTGATGTGTTCTTCCAAAGGGGAAGAATTTGATCGCTACTGGGGTATGAAGCAAGGAGCAGATGCTTATATAGCCAAGCCCTTCCAACCAACTGAATTGGTGGAAACAGTCAAACAATTGCTGCGAGGATAAGGATGAACACAACATGGTCAATAAACCGGACTTTTTAGAAGGAAGCGGACAAGACCACTCCCGTCCTGAATTACAAGTAGAAAGTCCAGAAACAGAGTTATTTTTAAGGTTTTATATTCCCTCAAATCAGGAGTTTGCACTACTAGCCACAGGTATTCGGGAGGTTATCGAACTCAGCCCTGATAGAATTACACCGATTCCTAACGCTTCTGCTTTGCTTTTGGGTACTCTAAATCTACGAGGTCGAGTCATTTGGGTGGCTGATTTGGGTCAATTTTTGGGAGAACCAACTGCCTTGAACACGAACCGAACTGACATTCCTGTGATTGCGATAGAAGAGCAAGACACAATAGTCGGCTTGGCAGTTGAAGCAATTGGTGGTATGGATTGGCTTGACGTAAAACATTTGGTCGCACCAACTCGTGTCCCAGACACAATGGCTCCGTTTTTGCGGGGAGAGTGGATACTAGAGGCAAAAAAAAATCAGTGTCTGCAGCTGCTTGATCAAACGGCAATTTTACGAAGTACACGGTGGGCAGGATGATACCAATTCAAAATACCCTGCGGGAAGCCCTTCGGGTTCGCAGTCGCCTACGGAGGGAAACCCTCCTGCAGGGCTGTCTCACCGCCCAGGAGGCGTCTACAAAATTCAAAATTCATAAGGTACGGCATTAAGAAAGCCTAAGATAACCAGGGTTTGGGAGTGTGTATCTGTCGCATTCTTTTTTCAAATTGGTATGAAATGGAGGCAGGAAATGGCAGCGAGTATAAAAGATTGCGAGCAGATATATCAGCAAGCTTATAAAGCCTACGTACAAGGAAACTACGAACAAGCAGCCACTCTCATCGACCAAGTGGTGCAAGATTTACCTGATGACCCTAACATCCGTTTGCTCCGGGGTCACGTCTACTACATTTTGCAGCAGTATGAGGTGGCAAAAGCAGAATACCAAAAGGTGTTGGAGTTCACCGATGACCAAGAACTCATCAGCCTTGCCCAAAATGGTATTGACAAGATAAAAAAATACCAAGGTGAAGTAGACGCGGTCGTGGTTGAGAAGGACGATGATGAAAACAAGAATTTTTCGGACTCTTTTGAACCTCAAGCTCAGCAACAAGAATTAGAAGATTTGGCGCATTATCAAGATTTTAATAGTAACAGCTTTGATTTAAACTCCTTGGATAAGCATCAAGACGCTGACGACGTAGAAGTACCTGTTAGCAGTGCATTTGAGCTACCAAGAAACGATAGAACTGTATCTGGTACGTCTCATTCCAAAGAAAATTTTAGCGACAACCCTTTTGCTGTTAATCAACAAGAGGCATCAAAACTCAGTCATGCAAGTCATGGAAAAACGCAAGCAGAATTAGAGTTGCCGAATTTTTGGCTGGAACATATTTCACAACAGAGTCTTCAAAAGGAAGAAAATAATACAAATTCTGCTAACACAAATTCGGAGATTAAACAGCAAAATACTAGCCCAGCATTTGCACTTGATTTACAAACAAACAGTAGCTTGGAAAACAAAAGTAGCACATTGAGCGAAAATAACTCTCCGGGGAATAATATAGAGTTTTTAGAGGACTTTGATGAATTTGACGACTTGGGGAATATACCAGGGTTTGACCTTACAGCAGATTCTCGCTTTGAAGATTCACAGATGCGTTCAGCATCAGTGGAAAACAACGGTAAGTTACTCAGTACAGTGGAGACTGTAACTAGTGGGGAGAATGGCAATTTCACTTCAAAAAACAACCCTAAAGATGATGACGCCACTCTCCCCACCGTAAAGGGCATTGGCGCAGAGGGAGAGCTTCCCCATCGTCACTCGGAACTATTCACGCTCACGACTTCTCAACAAGGAGAAACAGTCTTTACCCAAGCTGATGCCTCGAAGATAAAACCCCAATCCATCAAGCAAGGTTTTCTTGCTCCATTGGAAAATGCCTCTCTACAAACCAAGCAATGGATTGTCGCTGGTACTGTAGGTGTTGTCTCAGCAGTGGTTGTCGCTGGAGTCAGCTTTGTTGCTGCTAACTTGTCGCCACCGGAACAACGGGAGTCTATGCAAAACACAGGTTGGGCGATCGCCTTAACAGCAGGAATCACTTCTTTTGCTACCACAGGTATTATGGGGAATTTCGCCCACAGGCAAATTCGCCGCACTGCACGAGATCTGCAAGCTCAATTTGATGCTGTGCGCCAAGGAAATTTCAATGTCCAAGCCACGGTATCTTCACAAGACGAATTCGGGCAGCTCGCTGCTAGCTTTAATGAAATGAGTCATGTTATATTTACGACTACAAATGAAGCGACACGTAAGGCTCAAGAACTGGAGTCAGCGAGAGTAAACCTGCAACGCCAAGTGATTCGCTTGTTAGATGATGTGGAAGGAGCCGCTAGGGGAGATTTGACGGTGCAAGCTGAGGTGAGTGCCGATGTACTCGGAGCGATCGCTGATGCTTTTAACCTAACAATCCAAAACCTCCGCGATCTTGTGCAACAAGTGAAAGTAGCAGCGCAGGAAGTCACTACAGGGGCAACCAAGTCTGAAATCTTTGCCAGGGCATTATCAAGTGATGCTTTGCGCCAAGCAGAAGAATTAGGGGTGACGCTAAATTCTGTACAGATTATGACTGACTCGATCCAACGCGTAGCAGAAGCAGCGCGGGAAGCAGAAGCTGTTACCCGTGAGGCTAGCGACATTGCCGTTCAAGGTGGAGAAGCAGTGGAAAACACAGTGGCGGGGATTTTAGAAATTCGGCAAACCGTCGCTCAAACAACCCGCAAAGTCAAGCGACTGGCGGAGTCTTCCCAAGAAATTTCCAAAATTGTGGCGTTAGTTTCCCAGATTGCTTCCAGGACGAATTTGTTAGCACTCAATGCTAGCATTGAGGCGGCACGCGCAGGAGTTGCCGGACGGGGCTTTGCAATTGTGGCGGATGAAGTGCGCCAGTTAGCAGATAAATCAGCTAAGTCATTGAAAGAAATAGAACAAATAGTGATGCAAATTCAGAGCGATACAGGCTCTGTGATGACGGCGATGGAGGAAGGTACACAACAAGTTATTAAAGGTACAAAATTGGCAGAACAAGCCAAGCGATCGCTAGAAAACATCATTCAAGTCGCCAAGCGCATTGATATTTTAGTCCGTGGCATTACCTCGGACACAGTCGAACAAACCAAAACTTCCCGCGCTGTCACGATTGTTATGCAATCTGTAGAATTAACAGCGCAAAACACTTCTCTTGAAGCACAACGAGTTTCCGGTGCTTTACAAAATTTGGTGAGTGTATCTGGCGATCTCATCACCTCCGTTGAACGCTTCCGAGTCGAAACCGCTGAAAATACTAAGTAATTTAGTCATTTGTTATTTGCTATGAGAAAGATGTACAGACGCGCTGTTTGAAGCGTCTGTACAATGACTAATGATTCTTGACTCTTGAGTGTTAACTAAAAACTATGTCACCAGAACAACAACGCATTTTGGGTTACTTCTTTGAGGAAGCAAAAGACCACCTGAATACGATAGAGCAGGGGTTGCTGAATCTCCAGAGTACCTTAGACGACCCGGAAATGATTAACGAAGTTTTCCGGGCGGCTCACTCTATCAAGGGAGGAGCGGCGATGCTTGGTCTGAGTAGCATTCAGCACACGGCGCACCGTTTGGAGGACTGTTTCAAAGTCCTAAAAAATCATCCGGTTAAGGTTGACCAAAAGTTAGAATCCTTGTTTCTTGGTGTATGTGATATCTTGAAAGCGCTGTTAGAGCATTTGCAGCAACCTTTTGGACTGACTGAAGAAACTGCGAATACCTTAATATCAGAGACAGAACCAGTTTTCAAATCGTTGCACGAACATTTGGAGTTTCTTGTACATCAATGTAATACTGAGTTGCGTTCAAAAACCTCACCCCGCCCTCCGGGCACCCCTCTCCTTGGCAAGGAGAGGGGCAGGGGTGAGGTGATACCACAAGTTGATAGTGTAACGCCACCACAAGCCGCGCCAAAAAAAAGCGAGACTTGGCAAAACTTGCAAAGTCTGCAATCTCAGGTTATCCGGACACTGCGGGAAATGTTACAACTGTTTAAACAAACCGCAACACCCGAAACTCGGCAAAAGCTTCAGGAGTGCTGTCACTTTTTAGCTGAACTCGGTGAAGAATTCAATTGGTTTAACTGGTGTCGTTTGTGTCAGACAGCAGAAAGGGCGATCGCTAATCCCAAAAACACTTATCTGAGTTTAGCCAAAATCGTCATCACAGATTTTAAAAACGCTCTGGAATTCGTCAGTGCTGGTAGGGAAGCTGAAATGACAATAAGTCAGCAGCTGCAAGCACTTGTTAGGGTAGAAGAAATTGAATTGTTAGAAATACCCCTTGATTTAGTGGATAATTTGGCAAATACTCCAGCACAACAATTAGAATTGCCACCAAGTATTTCTAGCACATTCAACAGTCTGGTTATTAATAAAGTGATTCCACAAACAAGAACTGATGCGCCTTCCACAGAACTTTTAGACATTGCTCCGCAAGACAGAATTACTAGTTTGTCTGAAATATCAGAGCAACTTAATAGCAATGATAATGCACCTCTGACTGATAGCAGTACAGACACCAATAGCCTAGAGGTAGGAACAGCAGACTTGAATACCTTGGCTGATTTGTTTGAAAGTGAAAGTTCTGACCTATATGAATCGTGGGACAAAGAAGAAACTTTAGAAATTAACGCTGAAAAGTACTTAGTCAGAAATTCGAGTAACAGTAACACTGATGATACTGAGATAAATTTTTTATTTTATGAAGAGAATTTAGAATTGGCAAGTCAAAAAACTACTTACTTAAGTAGCGATAAGACAGTTGCACCGAAAAATCTAACAAAAAATACACAAAGCGATTTAGAACCGATTACTAGTGGGCGTAAAAGAATACAAGATGAGGTGGGAAGTTTATTAGAACTGTTACTGGATGAAAATGGATTCTTACCCAGACGCGAAATCAGTCAAATACAAACAGAGACTATCCCTAATATCGAGCTTTCCAACAATCAAAAAACGAGCTTTGATGATTTCAAAAAATCAGAACTTACCCGAGATAAAAACGAAAACTTGACTTTAGAAGAGCTATTTGCCGACACACAGGCAGATAATAGCATAGCCTTGTCTGCGAACAAGTCAGCATCTGCGGATTTATTCGCTGCAATGCCTGAGATAGATAATTTGAGCAACTTATGGCTCCCAGAAGCTGAGGAAAGACAAAAAGACGAATTTTATTCTCTTGATCAACACGATGCAGCAAGGGAATTGGAAGAAAGTTTGTTGGCTGCTGCGGAGGAAATTTTTGATGATATTGAGCACCCCTTGATTTCCACCTCAGGTTTGAATTTAGAAGATTTAGATCTCAATTTTCAGTCGCAACAGCAGTTTGATTTGATATTTTCATCGGAAGCTGATAATGATTTGTTTGAGGAGCTATCACCAAGACATTCAACGACATCTTCTATTGACACTAGTATAGATGCTGAAAGTACAGCTTACTATACGGGAGTCTCTTCCACAGAAAAGAGTGGCTTTTCACAACAGCCAGAAGCTCTAGAATTAACACCAGAATTTACAACTTCATCTCCAGAAACTGCACAAGCGGATTTAACACAAGCATCGAGTGAACTCAATCTTGAGTTTCTCCAGGTAGAAGATGAAAATACTCTACCCGTCTTATTTGAGGAGACGCCAACAGTTTCCTCAAACGATGTCACACTTTTAGACAGCACAGAAAATCCTTTTGCAGATGAACAACACGATTTCCTCAATAGTTTGTTGTTTAGACAACCACCTGAAGGCATAAGTTTTACTTCTGAACCTTCACAGGTACAGGTACACTTAGAGACTGTAGAGATTGAAGCAGAGACTATTTCACAAACAGATGATGTTGATTTTGCAGAGGTAACAGTTGTAGACATTGAAGCAGAGACTATCCCACAAACAGATGATGCTGATTTGCCTCAGTTCACAGTTGTAGACATTGAAGCAGAGACTATCTTGCCAGTAGATTTTGACATCACTGATAATGTACAACCAGATTCAAAAATTGATCTAAATGAAGATTTCTTGGCAGCAGAAACGACTCAGTTGCCAGTTCATACAGAACAGATAGTACAAAACATAGCCACCACGAAGTTGCAAACTCAGGAAAGCATACTACACATTAACGAGAAAAATCTATTAAATGAATTAGAGGGTTTATTTCAAGAGCAACAGGAACTTGAAGATGATTTATCTAAACTGTTGGCAGCAATAGACAAAGATGCTGGTTCCGTTTTGACAGCAAGAACGGAAACTACAGAAGCACTTTCTTCAGAAGAGGAATTTTCTCAAAAAATGAATACTTCCTTGAATGAAGAATTTGCAGAGTTAGATAAGTTACTAGATCTGGAAGCTGTACTAAGTAGAAATGCTGTATATAGACCAGAAGAAGTTACCGCCCAAGCAAAATTACCGTTTGTAGTGTCAGATGGTGTAACATCAGATACAGCCAAACAAGATATTAACTTTCGATTTCAAGAATTGAACGAGATGGTCAAGGGATTACCTCCTCGTCATCCCTCCGTCTCTCACCCTGCCAAATTTGAACAATTGATGAAGGTTCCTGTCAAGCATCTGGATGACCTCAGCAATTTGGTGGGAGAGTTGGTAGTTAATCGTAATACCCTAGAACAGGATCAAGAACGTCTGCGACAGTTTCTAGATAACTTGCTCGATCAGGTGCAGCAGTTGAGTGATGCCGGTGCGAGGATGCGGGAATTGTACGATCGCTCGCTATTAGAAGCATCTCTTTTAGCCAACCGTAGAAATAGCAGAAATAACACTGGGTATAATATTGGGTATAAGAATCAAGATACAGATAGGGGTTTTACTGAATTGGAAATGGATCGGTTTACTCCTTTCCATACCCTGTCTTTGGAAATGATTGAACTTATTGTACGGGTGCGTGAGGCAGCAAGTGACATTAATTTTGTCACCGAAGACAGCGAGCAAGTGGCGCGACAGTTGCGGCAGGTTACTAACCAGCTACAAGAAGGCATAACGCGATCGCGAATGGAGTCTTTCGCTGAAGTCACCACTCCTTTAGAGCGAGGAGTACGCGAGAGCGCTATCAAGTGTGGCAAACAAGCACAACTTACTATCGAAGGTCGAGAAACCTTGATAGACAAAGTGATTTTGGAACATCTCAAAAGCCCGCTGACGCATTTACTCAACAATGCAATTGCCCACGGTATCGAAACACCAGAAGTGCGACAAGCGCAAGGTAAGCCACCTGTGGGAACTATTACTGTCCGCGCCTTCCATCAAGGGAACCAAACCGTCATCTCTGTCACTGATGATGGTGCAGGTATTGATATAGAACAGGTGAAGGCAAAAGCAATCAAGATGGGCATAAAAACGCCAGAACAAGCTAAAACTTTATCTGTTTTAGATGTTTACGATTTGCTGTTCTTGCCAGGTTTTAGTACCAAAGAAAAAGAAGATGAATTAGCCGGTCGTGGTATTGGTTTGGATGTCGTTCGCGCTAGGACGAGTGAAATCCGAGGAACAATTAACATTGATTCGATTGTAGGTGGGGGAACGACCTTCACCCTTCGTCTACCCTTAACTCTAAGTATTTGCAAAGCTTTGTGCTGCGTATCTGATAAAGCTCGCATTGGTTTCCCAATGGATGGTGTTGAAGATACCTTAAATGTTCCTGTAAACATAATACAGCAAGGTGCTGACGGGCAAAAATACATCCCTTGGCGTGATACACTGCTGCCATTGCGATCGCTCAAAGAAATTTTAACTTTCAATCGTCAAATCAGTCGAAGTAGCGTTTATGATGGTCACCGCGATGACGACATGATTTCTGTAGTTGTTGTGCGATCGGCAAATGTTCTGATTGCCCTACAGGTAGACCAGGTGCTTAACGAGCAAGAAATCGTTATTAAGCAATTTGAAGGACCATTCCCCAAACCGATTGGTGTTGCTGGTGCGACTATCCTAGGAGATGGTCGCATTATGCCTATTGCTGATGTGCTGGAAATCATTGATATTTTCCAAGGTAAAACCAGCAAACAGGGTACTGTCAATTGGGAGCAGCAGGATACTCCTGTTGTGCAAGAAACCACTGCTGTTAAGATTGACCCGACAGTGTTGATTGTCGATGACTCAATTACAGTCCGGGAATTGCTGTCGCTCACATTTCACAAGGCTGGTTATCGCGTAGAACAGGCGCGTGATGGTCAGGAAGCTTGGGATAAACTGCGTGCAGGTTTACCTTGCGATATTGTATTTTGCGACATTGAGATGCCCCGGTGCGATGGTTTGGAGTTGCTCTCTCGCATCCACAAAGACCCGAAGCTCAATCATTTGCCAATTGCCATGCTTACCTCACGGGGTGCAGATAAGCACAGACAAATGGCAATTCAACTAGGTGCAAGCGGCTACTTCACCAAACCTTATCTTGAGGAAGCCTTACTCGAAGCAGCAGGGCGGATGCTCAAAGGGGAGAAATTGGTTAACAGTACGAGTAATGGTTAGGACAGAAAAATCAAACTCGTGTCAGTAAGTTTTCAAACAGAAAGTCCGCCAATTTTGTACCAGACACATATGCTGCATCTGCATCCCATTGATAATGAACACCGAGATAAACACGGCTGCGCCCATTCTCTAAGGCTGCGGAGGAGAAGCTGTTGAATGTCCGTGTGATCCTAATGCCATTATTGCCCCTTGCACTTGGATCTTCAGATGTGAGCGTGAAGGTCACATTGTCTGTGCCAAAGAAGTTCCGTAGGATTCCTGCATGTACCGCTCCGAAAGTTGCGTGACCAGAGACATACGCCGGGAATGCAGGCGAAAATCGGGTACCATCAGGTCTGGGCGATAGAGGTTGCCATGTGGGGTCGGCGATCGTTCCAAAGTTTCCGTCCTCAAATGCCCTCGTAATTGCAGTCTCCGGTCTCCACAAATCCAAATCCGTGTCGTACTTCGCATCCCACGCCAAGATCGCTGCATCTCCTAAAGCTAAGCCCACAAGGGCAAATAGCCGTGCATTCTCTGAAAAACTTAAGTTTCTCAATTTAGAAACAATCTGGGTTAGAGTATACAGCTGTCCTGGTGGCTTATAAGTTCCATCAACATCATTTGCCCAGAACAGAGCAATTTCGGTTTGCTCTTGAGTACGCTCAGTGGAGTTAGCAGAACCAAGCCGTTTTACTTCATTCACTTGAGCCGCATATTCGACACTAGTGAGCAGAGCCTGCTTAGTCTTGAAGCCGCCTGGTCGAGTTGGACGAAAGCGCTGTATTTGCGTTGGCGAGAAAAGTTTCACTTTGCCCCAATTTGGAGTCACTGGAGCACCAGAACCTGTTGGTCGCCAATCACCAGGCTTATCTCCAGGAGTATAAGGGGTGTTGTCGTTATACCCGTCCGCCAGTCGATATTTGATGATCGCTTGAGCCGCTGCTAACCCAAGTGCTTTGCCATCATCAATGCTCTGTGGCGACGCACTCTTTCTAATTTCTTTAACGGCTTTGTCAAGTTCTGCGTCAAAGTAGCTTTGGTTTTTCGGCTTGGAATCAGGATAATCGTAATGGGGATAAACGCTGTCGCTACTCAACACAGTATGTGCGGCGTAAACTGCTGCCGCTTCTTTGGAAGCTCCTGGTTTTGCTGGGATGATTTCTAAATATGGTTTATGGGTCTTCTCAATGGAATTGACTGCATCATACATTGCAGCATGCATAATGCCACCCGTACGGGCAATAGGTCCTGGCGCGCCACCGTTTACACGAATTGCCTGTAGATATACATTGTTCCAATTGATAATTTGGTCTAACATAATATTCCTTCGTGTTTTGTTTATTTCTGCCTTGTTATTATTAGGACTTACGCATTAAGAAAAATCTGATTATGTGAATCAGACTTATTTGCTGCCCTTCCTTCTTTAATTAAGTGCAAGCAAAATCAACTTATGCATGAGTGAGATAGAAATGGGAAATTCTTGCTCGATCTGACTATTGCAGAACCGCACGGAAGTTGGCACGCTAAGTGTTAGGCACACAAGAGTTGATTTGTAAAGTGCGTAAGTTCTAATTATTTGAGTTCAATGAAGTTAGAACGCAGAATGCAGAGCTATGCTATAGCTCAATTTTTTGCCCTCCATATACTTGAATAAATCTAGACGCTTGTTATCTTCTAAGTAGTTGTTTTTGATTCACGGATTTTCTGTAGGCAAACATTATTTCATGGCACTACAACAGTGTTGATATCATTTGAGATTGTGAATTTTAGTAAACTAATTGGCAAATTCATAGAACATTTAAAACTACAAAACCTTTTTGTTCTTTTCCGGAAGAGCCAATTTTTAGAAGACTTAATTCTTTAATGACCTAATACATCAACATAATGACAAGACTGTTTGGAGAAGAGCAGTACCCTTAAGGGGTACTTTTCTCACACGTTAATTTTTATTGCTAGAGTTCAATAATTCGTAAAATATATTTAAAAAACTCAATCAGAAAATTGCGATCGCTTAACCTAGTAAAATTTACTAATGATTAAAGTGCTTTTATTATCACGGCTATTTTTACTGAGTTTATTCGTTGTGGTCATCTTGGGGAGTGGGTTATTCCCTGCTACAGTTGCTGTTGCTAAAATTCAAACACCGAATGATTATCACACTTTAATTGAGCCAAATGTACAAAAATCCCTACGCGAGGTTCTATCTTGGAACTATGTCAAGAAAGAATTAGCTTTAAACACTATGCGTGCCGAAAAAGACCTGACTTACCCACCTACCCAGAAAAGCAATCAAGTAGAGAACTACCACGGTACTGTGGTAGCAGACCCTTACCGTTGGTTAGAAAACCCCGACTCGGAAGAAACGAAGGCTTGGGTTGAGGCACAAAATAAAGTGACTTTTGGCTATCTTGAGGAAATTCCTGCCAGAGAAAAAATTAAGCAGCGTCTCACAAAAGTATGGGATTACGAAAAATATAGTCTTCCTTTCAAAGAAGGTAACCGTTATTTTTACTTCAAAAACGATGGTTTGCAAAACCAGTCTGTTTTATACACTTTAACTTCTCTCGACGCTGAACCAAAAGTTTTACTTGACCCAAATACCCTTTCAAAAGATGGTACTGTTGCCCTTTCGGGAGTAGCTATCAGCGAAGATGGTAAGCTTTTAGCATACGGTTTATCTACTGCTGGTTCTGATTGGCAAGAGTGGAAAGTCAGGGATGTTGAAACTGGAAAAGATCTCAAAGACCACCTGAATTGGATTAAATTCTCTGGGGCATCGTGGACAACTGATAACAAAGGATTTTTCTACAGTCGTTACGATGAGCCGAATGAAAAAACCAAATTAGAAGATGTCAACTATTACCAAAAGCTCTACTATCACAAATTAGAAACACCCCAATCAGAAGATTTGCTCATTTACCATCGTCAAGACCAAAAGGAATGGGGATTTAGTGGCGATGTGACGGAAGATGGGCGCTACTTGATCATTTCAGTATGGAAAGGAAGTGACCCCAGAAATTTGGTTTTCTACAAAGATTTGACCAATCCAAAAGCGGAAGTTGTAGAACTTATCAAGGAATTCGAGTCAAATTTTAGTTTGATCGACAATGACGGTAGCATCTTCTATTTTCGCACCGATTTAGATGCGCCCAAAGGACGAGTGATTGCCATTGATACGAAGAATCCAGCACGGGAAAATTGGCGAGAAATTGTCCCTCAAGCTGTGGAAACTTTGGAAAGTGTCGGCATAATTAATAATCAATTGGTTGCTGATTATCTCAAAGACGCTTACACCCAAATTAAGATTTTTAACTTGAACGGCGCATTTGTTCGCGAAGTAAAATTACCTGGAATTGGTTCTGCTGGAGGGTTTGGTGGCAAGCGTTATGATACCGAAACTTTCTATAATTTTACCAGCTTTACTACGCCAGGAACTATCTATCGCTACGACATGGTAAGCGGAAAAAGTGAAGTTTTCCGTCAAGCCAAGGTAGATTTTAACCCTGATAATTACCAGACAAAGCAAGTTTTTTATAAAAGCAAAGATGGTACACAAGTGCCGATGTTTATTACCCACAAAAAGGGAATTAAATTAGATGGAAATAATCCTACATTACTATATGGTTATGGGGGTTTCAATATTTCTCTAACGCCCAGCTTTTCCGTCAGTAATTTGGTGTGGATGGAAATGGGCGGTGTTTATGCTATTCCCAATATACGTGGTGGTGGTGAGTATGGGGAAGAATGGCATCAGGCGGGAATGAAGCTGAAAAAGCAGAATGTGTTTGATGACTTTATCGCTGCTGCTGAATGGCTAATTGCTAACGGGTATACAAAGCCTGCTAAGTTAGCGATCGCTGGTGGAAGCAACGGGGGATTACTGGTGGGTGCTTGCATCACTCAGCGTCCGGATTTATTTGGTGCTGCTTTACCATCTGTAGGGGTGATGGATATGTTGCGCTTCCATAAATTTACTATTGGCTGGGCTTGGACTTCTGAATATGGTTCGCCAGATAAGCAAGAGGATTTCAAAGCACTTTATGCCTATTCACCATTGCACAACCTGAAACCGGGTACAGCTTACCCAGCAACATTAATTACCACAGCCGATCATGATGATCGCGTTGTTCCTGCACACAGTTTCAAATTTGCTGCGGCTTTACAAGCTGCTCACGCTGGTGATGCGCCAGTGCTCATTAGAATTGAGACAAAGGCGGGACACGGTGCTGGTAAACCCACAACCAAGAGGATTGAGGAAACAGCAGACATTTGGGCTTTTTTGGTGCGTACCTTGGATGTGAAAGTTTAGTTTCACAAAATCAATCCCCAGGAATTTCCAACAAATAAATTATTCCACTCTTGTGGGGTGGGCATCCTGCCCGCCCAGTTTTTAGGATGGGCGCCAATCCCATCCCACAAGAAATAGTTGAATATTTTTTAATTTGGAAGTCTTCTGTGCCTTGACTTTGGGGAGAGTCAAGACGGGAGAACTTCTGTCTAGGGAACGATATGGCTTCAAAGCCAAATCAAGTAAAAATTAGAATGCTAAATAGAAACGAAAATTGTATTCCATGAAATTGAACTATTTGCTGAAACAGCTTTCAACTGTGGGACGCTTTCTGGCGACAGCTCTATTTTGTGTGTCAGCTGTAGCCTTCGTTTGGCAAGGTGCGTTTTTCTCGAACACCGCAGCAATGGCTGCTCCTACTGCAACCTTGATCGCCGAGGCAGACATTAGCTCACAGGTTCAAGATAACCTCAACAAAGGTGCTAAATTATCTAAGGATTTCATCGAAGATACGAAAGAGCGTGTTGAGCGAACTGCAAGTAAAAATGCCGACAAAGTTGAGCAAGCAACAGATGACAATGGAAGTCTTCCTGAGCGCAAAGCAAACAGAGATGAGGCTCGAATTTACAAAAGAGCAGAGGAAGATGCAGCTCGGACTAAGGAGCAAGTAGATAAGTCAAAGAATGCTGTTGAAAGCGCTATTGATACAATCAAGGATGCTTTTAGCAACTAGAGAATAGATAGGCGTTGCGATCGTAAGCAGGCAGAAAAGAAGTAAATCCGAGCATCTGCCAGGGTGGGCATTGCCCACCTACCTATATCACTATTAAGAATTTAGCACCGAATCTTTAGTGAAACTCAACAAACAAATCAAAGTTCTCTTTGCACATCTGTTGTTCGCGAATCAGTCACAAATGACAGTTCGTTTGTGGACTCTTCAAGAATCCCCCGGCTTTTAGCCGTGGGGAGTATCAAGGCTATATTTCCCCTAATTGTCGTAGGTAAGCCGGTCGGGGCAACAGTTGTCTCACAAGTGTTGCGTCAGCCGTCCAAAATTCGGCAGAAGCGCTTTGAGTGCAAGCCAAAAATGCTGCATCATAAAGGGTGGATAATCGATATTGCTCTGCAATTTCCCAGGTTGTCATCCGAATGACTTCCTCTTCTATGTAATCAATAGGAAGTTCGCAGAAGTCCTGAAAAAAACCTTGCGCCTCCTCTGTTGTAATGACTCCCATTCGGGTTTTTTTTCGCAGCACAGACCCTACCTCTGCCCAAGCAAAGGCTGGAGCAACCAAACGCAAGTTTAAGCTCAACGCGTCTGTGACGAGCGTTCTGGCTTGAAGCTGATAAGCCTCTGGTACAAGGTAAGGAATCCAAACGCTAGTATCCAGGCACAGGGCTCTACTCACGCCGCCCCTCGCCCTCTCTGAAACTGCGAATCAAATCTGTAGAGGCTGGTTGCATACCAGTTTTAGCTTTGACTGCTTCGCTGCGGGCAATAATCCGTTGATGGGCTGCCCACGCCTTGCGGCGTCGCACCTCCTGCTCCACAGCCTCAACCACTAAATCGTTAAAGGATTCATTACCCTCCTTGAGCCTTCTGGCTTTAGCAATTAGGTCAGCTGGAAAACGGATTGTTACAGCTTCGCGTTCCATCACAGCAGTTGTAACCAAATAATGATATCATTTATTGTAACCGCAAAGTGAGTTACTTTTTACTGCTAAACTTTTTACTGCTAAAAGTTATTTTTCTCAAAAGTTACTTCCTTCCCGTGCGTGATTACCTATTTTTTCTTGGCGCTAGAAACTGACAAAAAAAGTGGAACTACGTACCACCACAACGTTATTCTAGATATTCAGGCAATATAGTCCCACTTTTCAGTGGCAGTGAAGTTCTTAAAAAAACCAACCGTATGAGTGCAAACCCTTACCCAACAAATTAACCCCCAGATAGCAAATCCAAACAACAACAAAGCCACTAGCGGCTAAAATTGCGGGACGACGTCCTTGCCAACCACGAGTGATCCGGGAGTGAAGATAAGCAGCAAAAACTAACCAAGTAATTAATGCCCAAGTTTCCTTGGGATCCCAACTCCAGTAAGTTCCCCAAGCTTCGTTCGCCCAAACAGCACCAGCAATGATGCCAATAGTCAGCAGGGGAAAACCCAACCCGATAATGCGATAGCTGATGTTGTCTAGAATTTCGGCAAGGCTGAGACGCTGAGGTGAAAGTGGTTCCGCTGTTGCTATTTGAGACTGAGGCACAGTGACTAAATCTAAAACAGCAGTTTTGCCGTTGGTATTGCTTTCAAGACGAACGACTCCGTTATTGTCAGCAGCAACTGCTTGTGTTTGAGAAACTAGTTCACCTGCTTTGCGTAAACGGTAGCCGTTGCTGCGATATCCACCAGTACCTACAGAACTCCCTTGTAATTGGATGTCTTGACCGCGCGTGACAATGAGGAAGGCGATCGCCACCAGCGAACCCACCATCAAAGCCGAGTAACTCAACATCATCACGCTGACGTGCATCATCAGCCAATTGGATTTCAGCGCAGGTACTAGGGGTTCTGCTACTTGCATTTCTGATGGCAAGGTGAGGGTGGCAAAAGCGGTGATCGCCATAGCTACAGGTGCTGTCACGACTCCTACCAAGCGGCTACGACTCGTGTTTTCGGCAATCAGATGGATAGTCGTTATTCCCCAAGTTAAGAAAAATAGAGATTCATACAAATTACTTAAAGGAAAATACCCAGCTTCTAGCCATCTTGCCCCTAGTAGGGTCGCTATGCACAAATTAGCGATCGCCATGCCTGCTGTCCCTACAGTTGCAGGCAAATTTGGAAAAGGCCCCACCCCAATAAACCAGCATTGTGACAAATAGAACTGCAAACGAGGCATTGTCTAGCCAGTTCTGGAGTGCAATTAAATTCATAAATAACGTTATCTCCACTCGATATAGTATTGATTCTGATTGTTACGATCCTATCTGTTTTAAGGGGGTTAGAAATGTTAATGAATCATGAATCGTGAAATTTTCATCATTATTTATCACGACTTACGCAAAAATCGTCAAAAAGCTTAATTTATCCAACCGCCAAGACGAGCCAGCGCCGTGCGGGGGTTCCCCCCGTTGAGGCAACTGGCGTGCCAAGAACGCCAAGGATTAGTACAGTGTGCGTAAGTCCTATTTATTTTGCTGGACTTGATAAAGGGTCTGGTTTTCCAGCTTTTTTAAGTGATACAAAAATATCGTAGCGAGTACTGCGGCTATCACTGACAGCAACTGTTACTCCTGCTGAACGTGTTGCCTCTAACAAAGCTCGTTGATTTGGTACAAAGCTTGCCAAGGGAAAATACTTAGCCGTCCTTTCCACATCTAAGAACAACTGACCATTTGTGGGATTGGGTTCGCTTGGAACTGTATTTTGGAATAAGGCAGTGTTAGCTAAAGTGTTATTCTGTCTAGGAATAACTCTATCATTCACAGGCGCTCCAACCGTTAAGAAAGCTACATCTCCATCCAACCAACCATGAGTGGCTGTTAATGTTCCAAAAGGTCCGAGCCAGTTGACAACAGGTTTCCCATCAACTGTCGTATATTTTACCTGAAACTGGTATTGATTTTTCATGACTTCATCGAGCTGTTTTAGGGCTATTTCAGCACGGGAACGATTGCTTGCCTGTACCATGAAAACCAAAGCTGCACGAAAATTTTCTGGCAAACCTTCTTTGGGAGTATTGGGAATCACAGAAACAGAAAACTCTCCTCCCATCCAGTTCAGCAAATCCTGATCTAAATCGAGGTTTGTCAGAGATTTCACACCCTTTCGCAGTTGTTCTGGCATGACTGGCGAGTACGGATTTCTTTGGGAAGTTAAAACATAGTCTGCCCACAACTGTTGTAAGTTCCCGCCAGACAGCATCATCAAAGTCTCTGCGGGCAAGCGGTTTTGCATTTTCCCGGCTTTGTTTTCCACTGCGAGTACCCGCGGACTGTTAGGATTGAGCCAAGAAACGCTCTTCAAGCGGATTCCTTCTGACTCCAGAGTCATTGTCCCTGCTAAACCTTGGTTATTCTGAAGTTGACTCAAAACTTGAGCAGGTAAAGGACGGTTTGGAGATGCAGTGGCTATTTTAGCAGAGTAAGGCACATTCACGTAGAACTGAGCAAAGGGTCCGGAACGGGCAATTTTTGGGAAATTTTCGGCAAAACCCGCACTTGTCGCTAAGGATGCTTTACCTTTATAGGCGTCAATCGCTTGTTCTGTCGTTTTGGGATTATCGGTGATCACTAGGAAACGCTTATCTAGTAGGGCTGCTGAGAATTTTTCTCCTACTTGTCCTTGAGTTTCTTTGATGGGAATATTTTCATAGGTGCGGTCAATCCATTTGCCATCTTTAACTGCTTTAGGTTGTGCCAAGATGCTGCTGGCTCTTTGTAAATTTTTCACTGGCAGAATCATCACCATCGATTGCTCGTTGGTTGTCGCTTCTCCATCGGTAGCTACAGGTTTTGATGTGGTTTTACTTGCGTTTGGGGCAACAATTGCGATTGTGACTTGATCGCCAACCCAAGGACTGATATCTTTCTGGAAGTCATAGCCATGATTCGTCAAAAAGCGATCGCGCAACTGCACTAAATTTTTATCGAGTAAGCTTTGAGTTTCTTTTGTCCCAAACTCTCGTAATTTCTCCCATTGTCCTGGATCGGTAGTTAGGGAAACTGCAACTAGGGCATTTTGGGGAATAATATTTGCACCTGGTAGTAAATCTCTAGAAGATAGGTTTCCCTGAGTTAATAGCCAGTACGCCGCACTCCCCGCACCAATCAATAACCCAGCGGATGATAGTGTCAGTACCAAAGACGGTTTCTTTCTTTTGCTCATCGAATTAGACACAAGCGGCAGTGCCATTCAAACTAATACCTCATACTTGCGAAATTATCATTACTTGTTGGCAAAGTTAACTAAAAGGTTTCTTGATCTCTAGGGTTCCTGAGTTCTATTGATTTATATCTGTCCTAGAGCGCGCTCACCCTTTAGGGCGTTGGGCTTTGCCCAATCGTACTTCGGTCATTAACCTACCATTATTTTTAAATTTCGCTGCTACTTAGGCGATTTCGGGATTAGGTTGATAATACAGTTAAAATTAAGAACATTTTTCCAGTAGACCATACAATAAATGATTGTGTTGCAAAAACTTCTTGAGAATAAAAGATATGTACCATCGATATCGATGAGGCTTTTTATCATTAAATTTTTTCAGCGTGTTCGATGACTTCTTTACTGTAAAATCAAGGGTATAAAGCTGGAAATCAATGCTCCATAGAATTTTACAGAATCATTCATGACTAAATTATAAGATGACTTCCGTATTCATAACAGTGTAATAACAAATTGGTAACTCTACCCACGACAGAGCAAGCCAGTATTGGTGGGACAGAATATTCACTGACGGAGCAGGATACTCAGGGGATAATGACTAAACCTAAGATTTTCATTGATGGAGAATCGGGAACCACAGGCTTACAGATTTACTCGCGCCTTAATCAACGGGATGATATCGAGTTAGTTAGCATTGAGACATCTAGGCGCAAGGACTCAAATGAGCGAGCAAAACTGGTGAATGCCGTTGACGTTGCCATTCTTTGCCTACCTGATGACGCAGCGCGTGAAGCTGTCAGCTTTGTCAGCAGTACTACGGTTAAAATCCTTGATGCTAGTAGTGTCCATCGAACAGCTCAAGGTTGGGTCTATGGGTTTCCTGAACTTAATTCAGGACAGAGAGAGAAAATTGCCAGCGCCCAGTTTGTCAGTGTTCCGGGTTGTTATCCCACAGGATTTTTGGCTTGTGTCCATCCGTTGATCGCCAAGGGACTCCTTCCCAAACACTTTCCGATTACGGTTAATGCAGTGTCGGGCTACTCTGGTGGCGGAAAGAATCTCATCAAACAGTACCATGCCTTCCACGAGCAGCAAGTCGGAACAACGTCACTTTATCCTTATGGCATCTATGGTCTACAGTTTGGGCATAAGCACGTTAAGGAAATGCATCAGCATTCGGGGTTAGAATCGCCGCCCTTGTTTGTACCAGCAGTAGGGGATTTTGAGCAGGGGATGCTGGTACAAGTGCCTTTACCGCTGTGGATGTTGGATAATCCACCATCAGGTGAAGTCATCCATCAAGCGATCGCTGACTACTACCAAGCTGAAAAATTTGTGCAAGTTGCTCCATACAAAGATTCCACTCTTCTGCGGGATGGTATGTTCTTGGACGCAATGGCAATGAACGGTACCAATATTGTTCAGGTTTTCGTATTTGCTAATGACACCACCCAAGAAGTGCTGTTAGTTGCTCGCCTCGACAACTTGGGTAAAGGTGCATCAGGAGCAGCAGTACAAAACCTAAACCTCATGCTGGGCTTTCCAGAAGAGTTAGGACTGTGCTGAAGAAAAGTTTTTCTAACACCACCAAATTTGGGACTAAACCTTACCATTGCTAGAACTTAGCTGCATGGGTCCTAAATATTTTGTTAAATAAGGCGAAAAAACCTCGTAAATTAACGTCAGCGGCTGCCCATGATGCCAAAACAAGTAGTGACGACCCCAACAAGGTCCAGTTTGATTAAAGCCTGACTCTAGAGCATTCGATTCACCGTAGTAAATCCCCTGAACATCGCGATACAGCTCAGTACGCAGACGAGCTAAACTTGCCCAAATAGGTAATGAACGGTTTTGCAAATACTCATCTACGTGAGAAGCTTCCCACCATGAAGTGGCATACGCCAATCGTTGCCCAGAGGCGGTACGTAACCACACCTGTCGCCGCAGTCGTGGTCCTGGTACTGCTTGGATCAGTTCAGGCGCACTATCCAAGTCTAAGCCAATCAATGACATATCAATTACGTCCACTTCTGTAGGCTCGCCTGTCAACAGTTGTAAGTGCCTTGTTGGGGAACCGTCACCTAAGAGGAGTAATTGCCAAGTCGGTGCCAGCTGAGTGTGTGGCAAACCTTGTTGAATGACTTCTTCCCCGCCTTGCCAAATCGGACTCAGGCGATGCCATCCCGTAGGTAATGTTAAGTTGTTTGTCGGCGTAAAAGTCGCAGTCAAGGTTCTTTACAAAACTTCATTTATCTCTATAAAAGCACAAGTGAAGCTCTGAGTGCGAAAGAAAGTTCTAAGCGCTAAGTCCTAAGCCCTAAGTGACACACAATTTCATGTGAGTCATCTTGCCTGAATTTGTGAAATCCTACTGATTACTTGGTACTTAGGACTCATCACTAAAAAATGCGGATGGCGAGACTCGAACTCGCAAGGCAAAGCCACACGCCCCTCAAACGTGCGCGTATACCAATTCCGCCACATCCGCAAGGTTTCCCTGAATATAAAATATAGCATAACAGAAAGAATTATAGTAACTGATACCCAAGTTACAGAAAAATTAAGTGCAGGAATTCACAAATATTTCAGATGGGTATACTCGACGGACACAAATCTAGTAGCTGCACACGTGATATTAAAAAGGGGTATAGCCAATTTCCTTTGCACCCGCGAATCGCACCTGCAAAGGAAATTAGGTCTATCGTGAAGCGCACCGTATGCATGAAAATGCCAAAGTCGGGAAACTAACTCCGGACTAGCAACATTGCTGCTGCTAGTGTAGTTAATACCTGTAGAGGCAAGCAGCGAAATCCTTCCTTATATTTAGGAAGAGTGTTGGGATCCGGTCAGAATTTGAAATGAGGCTCTGCGTAATTTCAATTTTGACGGTAGAAAATGTCAATCTACTGGACTGATATCAAAGCTAGAAGATGAAGTTTGACAAAATATTAATTGCTAATAGGGGAGAAATCGCGCTTCGCATTCTCCGCGCCTGTGAAGAAATGGGGATTGCAACGGTTGCGGTACATTCCACCGTTGACCGTAATGCTCTGCACGTCCAACTTGCCGATGAAGCGGTTTGCATTGGCGAAGCTGCTAGCAGTAAAAGTTATTTGAATATTCCCAATATTATTGCAGCGGCATTGACACGTAATGCCAGCGCCATTCATCCTGGGTATGGCTTTTTGGCAGAAAATGCTCGGTTTGCAGAAATCTGTGCTGACCATCATATTGCTTTTATTGGTCCATCTCCGGAAGCCATTCGGCTGATGGGCGATAAATCTACGGCAAAAGAAACCATGCAAAAAGCTGGGGTTCCCACCGTACCAGGTAGCGATGGGTTGGTAGAATCAGAGCAAGAAGGTTTGGCGATCGCCCAAAAAATTGGCTACCCAGTGATGGTTAAAGCCACAGCTGGCGGTGGCGGGCGGGGTATGCGCTTAGTACATTCTGAAAACGAGTTCGTCAAATCCTTCCAAGCGGCTCAAGGTGAAGCGGGAGCTGCATTTGGTAATTCTGGGGTTTATCTGGAAAAATTTATTGAGCGTCCCCGCCATATCGAATTTCAAATCTTGGCTGATAACTACGGAAACGTCATCCACCTAGGGGAACGGGATTGTTCTATTCAACGCCGCAACCAGAAACTTCTAGAAGAAGCCCCTAGCCCGGCTTTAGACCCAGACTTGCGAGAGAAAATGGGACAAGCTGCCGTCAAAGCAGCCCAATTTATCAACTACAGTGGGGCAGGTACCATTGAGTTTCTCTTGGATAAATCCGGTCAATTCTACTTTATGGAAATGAACACCCGGATTCAAGTCGAGCATCCCGTGACGGAGATGATTACTGGGATAGATTTGGTTGCTGAACAAATCCTGATTGCCCAAGGGGAAAAACTCAAGCTGACACAAGACCAAGTGGTTTTGCGAGGTCATGCTATTGAATGCCGTATTAATGCGGAAGATCCTGACAATGACTTTCGACCCTCAGCTGGACGTATCAGTGGTTATCTCCCCCCTGGAGGTCCTGGAGTCCGCATCGACTCCCATGTTTACACCGATTACCAAATTCCGCCTTACTACGACTCACTCATCGGTAAGTTAATAGTTTGGGGACCAGACCGCGCCACTGCTATTAACCGCATGAAACGAGCACTGCGAGAATGTGCCATCACGGGACTACCCACGACTATTGGATTTCATCAAAAGATTATGGAACACCCGCAGTTTTTGCAGGGTAAAGTCTACACTAATTTCGTACAGGAGATGAAAACTCTAGTGCAGTAGCATCGGGGATTAGGGACTGAGAACTAAGCAATACTCTTGCTCATCCCCAATCCCTAATTTCTAAATTCTACTAAACACGAGACAGCATGGTCAGCAGTCCTTGCTGACCTAGGAGAATTTCCCGTAAAAGACTGAAGATACCAACCCAAATGATTGGGGTAATGTCCACCCCGCCTATAGGTGGTACTATCTTTCGCAACGGCACTAGAAACGGTTCAGTAGGCCAAGCTACGAGATTAAAAGGCAAACGATTCAAATCAACTTGGGGATACCAAGTTAAAATAATCCGGAAAATAAACAAAAATGTCATCAGTCCCAACACTGGACCGAGAATCCAAGCGGCAACGTTAGCACCAGTCATGATATCAGCTTGACTTTCTGTGTGAATAAAGCAGACAGAGAATAAAATTTAAGCTTTGTAAAGCCTTTCTCTAATTGTAACCAAAGCCTGCTACACAAAAGAGAATAGGGAATAGTGGTTGCCAGTTGTTAGTTGTTTCGTTGTTTCGTTATCAAAGTAGCACTAACCCTGAACCACTACCCACTGCCATAAATGGCTTCTCAAGGGTCGAATAGACCATTAGAATTGTAATAAACTATGTAAAAAAAGGTTGAAATCTATGACGCCCTCTTTATCTAATTTTCTTTGGAGTCTGGTTTGGGGAACAGCAATTGTCGTTATCCCCGCAACAGTAGGATTGATTTTTGTCAGCCAGAAAGATAAAATCCAACGTTAATAAGAGTTGTGTAGAGAAGCGCTGTTTGCAGCTTCTCTACTCCTCAAACTCGGTTTGTGTCACTGAATTGCAATGGTTGCTGACTCTGAGCAATTCTTCACAGAAGCATATTTATACTAAAGCGACACACAGGCTTGTTAGCTTTAGGTCATAATGTAAAGACGCGTAAGTGTTGCTCAACTCTCATGAAAAGCTGCCCTACGGGCGTCTAGGTGGAGTTAGGCAACTTCGCGTCTTTAAAGTATATTGTGTCTGATTACAGTAGAGATTTAAATTCTAACTCGCTAACATAGATTCTAATATTGGGTAAACAACAATGCTAATATTTGGGCTGAACTCAGCCAGTGTTCTGGCTCAGGTAAATTTTGGGGCAAACTCAGCCAGTATCCTAGGAATTTTCTTGGCTGTGGCTGGGGCAGCACTCTATTTTCTCCGAACTGTGCGTCCAGAACTCTCACGCGATCAAGATATCTTTTTTGCCGCTGTGGGCTTACTGTGCGGCTTCATTCTCGTGTTCCAAGGTTGGCGTCTTGACCCAATTCTACAATTTGGTCAGTTGCTTTTGGCAGGCTCAACTATATTTTTTGCGGTTGAAAGTATTCGTCTGCGCGGTATAGCCACTCAGCAAGCCAAGCGCAACACGCCTATTGTGGATGATGAACGAGAGGTTAGTGACAACTATAGGTATAACAAGAAGTACAAGGCACAGGTAGACGCTGAGTTAGAACCACTGCCTTATGATGATGATTACGATGAGCGCCCGGTACGTGGTCGAATTTCTGGTAGCAGGGATAACCGTTCATCTCGGGATGATTACTACGAAGATGAACCCCCGCGTCGTCCAGAACGTCGCAATGGTAGCGAAAGGCTGACAACAAGCGACAAAACTGACAAACCCCGTCGCCGTACTTCTGGGCGTTCTGTCCGTCCTTCTGAAAGTTTTGAAGATGAAAATTGGGGTGCTTCCACCAAACCAGTTGATGAGTGGGATAGCTCAACTACCGAAGAAAGACGACCTTCACGTCGTGGGAATAATGGACCAGTGCGTCCGGAAACGCGCGATGAGGATGTTACTCCTAGACCAAGAAGACGGCGTCCACCCACTGAATCAACTCCAAGAAAAGAGCGCGACGATGATGAGGTGATTTCTACTGAATATGTAGACTACAAACCATTAGACCGCTCAGAGCGTTCGGGTAAGGATCAAGATAGTTCATCAAATTTTGATGATGATTTGTAAATAAGCTGAGGTGGAGGAGGCGAAAGCGGCGACGGAAAAAGTTAAGGTGAAAAAAATTACACCTAGTTTTTGGCTCCAAAGACAAATTCCTTGGGGTCTCAGTTTTACATTGGCAAGTTTACTTGTATCTTGTAGCTACAGCGATATCCCAATTGGACCTACTTCCCTCAACAGCCGCTACACTGAGCAGCAACCAGCCTTGAGTGGGAATGGTCGTTTTTTAGCGTTTGTATCTAATCGCAATGGTAGTCAAGTGCTACTGTATGACTTGGAACAGCAGCAGTTTATTGCGACACCTGGCTTAAACCGACCAGAGACAATTGCCGAAAGTCCTAGCCTCAGCTATACCGGACGTTACATTGCTTATATCACCAGCGACCAAGGTAGACCAGTTGTGGCGCTTTACGATCGCGCTACGCAACAGTCACAAATCCTTACCCCGATTTATCCTGCTTGGGTAAGAAATCCCAATATTAGCCCAAATGGACGTTATGTTGTTTTTGAAACTGCTAGCCGTGGTCAGTGGGATATTGAACTTCTAGACCGGGGACCGAATATTGAGTTAGATATTGCCAACGGCGCAGCAGTGGATGGGCTTCCGTGACGGGGAATGAGGGGATGGGGGAGATGAGAGGAGCAGGGAAGAAGAATAATTTTTGACTCTTGACTCTTGACTAATGACGAAACGCTTTATTTTTCTACCTATATTTGCCTTGGCTAGTTTGTTAGGTGGCTGTGCTGGCTACCCGCGCCTAGTCAATTATGGATATGATCCGGGGGGTCTGAGTCTGAATAGTTCGGCTTCGGAATTAGATCCCCAAATTTCAAGAAGATATATTGTTTTTGCGAGTGATCGACGAGGGAGCCAAGATATCTATATGTTTGATACGGTCACTCGTACTTTGGTAGATTTGCCTGGTTTAAATTCCTTTGATACTGTTGCTTCTCATCCTGCTGTTTCTGAAAATGGTCGTTTTATTGTGTTTGTTGGTAGTCGTCAGGGTCGCTCAGCTATTTTCCTTTACGACAAAGAAACACGTCAATTAAGGAATTTGACTGCCAACCTGCAAGCAGAAGTTCGTAATCCAACAATTAGTGCTGATGGCAGTAGGATTGCTTTTGAGTCTAGCGTGAATGGGCAATGGGATATTTTCATTTATAACCGTTCTGGACAACCGCTGAATGTGCCTCAAGACCCCCGTTGAGGGAGATGAAGGCAATACGGTTCGGATAAGACTTGATCCCCGCAACCCCCTTCTTAAGGGTGGCTAATTTCCCCCCCTTTACTAAGGGGGGTTAGGGGGGATCTTTGAGGAATGAACATGGGGTACCCGTACGGTATTGGGAGTGGGGGAAGATAAGGAGAATGAGGAGGGAGTGCGTTGCGGAGCCAGCACGCTCAGACGGAGAAGCCATTGCAGGTGACTGGCGTTGGGGTTCCCCGGACGGTGCAAACTACCGTGGGAATGAGGGAGAAATTCCCGGCTCTTGAGCTCTCCTGGTTTCCTCAATACTCACTTTGTGTCTGTACCTTATTCCTAGACTTTATTCTCTTGTTGCTGAACGGCTTCAATGAGCGATCGCACTTGTTGAGTTCCTTGTGAAGGTTCAAACGAAAGTGGGAATTTACTTCGGGCTAGCATTCGCAACCCAAGGGGAACAATACTGAGCAATCCTTTGAGGTCTTTAAAGTAGTTTCCAACGACTTGTAAGCCAAATTGACGCTCATCAATCCAGCCGCCTTCTTTGACTAAGTCTATTAATACTTTGCGATGGCGAATTGAACGGCTGTCGCTTGCTTGTTTGCGATCAAGAATTTCCTGCTTGATTTTGGTGATTTGCTCTAGTGGGGCAACACCCATTGGACATACAGAATTACAGTAAAAACAACGGGTACAACCCCAAACTCCTTTTGTGCCTTCGTTATATTCTTCTAAACGACTTTCGGTTTGGCTATCACGAGAGTCTGCTACCATGCGGTAAGCTTTGGCAAGGGCGTGGGGACCAACAAAGTCTGGGTCAACTTCACGAGCATTGCACTCAGAGTAACAAGCTCCACACATGATACAGTTACCACTTTCATCAAGGCGCGATCGCTCTTGGGGTGTTTGTAAAAATTCCCTTTCTGGGACGCTACGCCCTGCTGTACTCACATAAGGAGCAACCCTCTCAAGATTGTTCCAAAAACTGCTCATATCCACGACTAAATCTTTGACCACAGGCATATTGCCCATTGGTGCGATCGTTATTTCTGGAATGGCATTTGCATGACCTCCCGTTATTTCGGTCTGTTGTAATTTGGCAATTTCACTGCCAACATTTTCCTTACAAGCCAAAGCTGAACGCCCATTGATTCGCATGGCGCAGCTACCACAAATTGTGTTGCGGCAATTTTTGCGAAACGCCAATGTTCCATCTTGCTCCCACTTAATACGATTGAGACAATCCAGAATTGTATTCCCTGCTTCAGTATCCAAAACGTAAGTTTGCACAACCGGGGAGGAATTTTGTTGCTGTCGTATGACCTTAAAAAGAACTTCCATTGTTACCTACCAAAGTCTTGAAATTGCTATACGTATCTATAAAATTATTCCCACACATCGGTAGCTCACCAACAAGTGAGCTATATTCTTGCTGCCCTTAATTTAAAGGTAGCTGTTAATAGGCTGATGATTAAACGACTCATTCTACTTTAAGGATAATCATGAAAATCTGAGTTGTATCACCACCTAATGGGTTTGACAGCAAATGTGTCAACACACTCAGCAAAAAAAAGTAATCGCTGCTTGACAATTCATTCATGTGTTTGGGTTCATGGAGAAGGCGAGTAAGAGAGAGGGACAGGGAAAATGGCGCTTAAGTTCATCATTTAACTGAAAATCTCCAAATTGAATGCTCCTTAGGTTATAACTGTATCTTGATGTCAATACGAGTGAAAGACCCACTTATTGAAAAAATCGCGTATGGCAGTCGTGAAGCGCCAATTTTTTGGTTATATAGAATTGTTAAAGCTCTTAATGAACATCTTGACCTCTTAATCAAGAAACTCTTGGTTGTAACTCACTCCTTAAAACTGGTTGTCTAAATTAAATGAATTTTTATAAAATCCCGACGGTAATACTCATCCCAAGGATAGGGATTTACATAAAAGTGTATCAGCAACTTTAATTCTAAATTAAACAGCAATTTTGCTATTATTAAACCATGCTACTATTTAATATAAAATTATGAGGCAACAAAACCAGTATCAATCGCCGTGTAAGGGCGGCTGTTACTGCTTTGTTTCTTTGTAAGAAAGTAGAGACAAGAAATTTCTGGTTTCTACTGGCAGGATAAAAGGTTGTATATCGGCACAACCTTATGAAAATACTATGCTGTCTTATGCTTCTTGAGTATCAGTGGGCAAAACCACACGACTCAAGGTTAATAAAGACAGAGCTAGGAAAGTAAAAAGCCTGCAATTTGTTGAGTCTACGACTTGTTTCTAGTGGTAGAACTTAACGGCACAAAAGCGGGATGAAAATCCTCTGCACGTTTTGCCTCCGCCATTTGTAAAGGTTGCTCAAAGTTGTACCACTCTGTAGTGCCAAAAAAGAGAATTATCTCATTTCAGATGGCAAATAATGGTTAAAAATGCCGTAAAATTAGCAAAATTAATGCCTGTGACAACTAGACCTTAATCTATTGTGGGCAACCATAAGAGATTCTCTTGTGGCTGTAGTGTATGGAGGAATTAGCCCTTCATTTTAGGGTCTTAGGTAACTTTTTGCAAATGTCAAGAAGCCAATAATTGCCAAAAGACAGCTTGTTTATTAGTTTGGAGAAAGTGAGGATATTTGAAGCGTAATGACTGAAACTGCCACCGCACCATTAACTGGAAAAGCACTGCTAGCTAAAGTAAAAGAACTTTCTACTTTACCACGCCGAGAAAGAGCGAAGCAGTGTGGTTACTATACAGTTACTAAAAATAACCAAGTTCGTGTCAATCTTACTGATTTTTATGATGCTTTGCTGTCGGCTAGAGGAATTCCTCTCAGTCCAGAAGCACCTAAAGATGGTCGTGGACGCGAACCGACTTACAGGGTAAGCGTACATCAAAACGGTCAAATTGTTATTGGCGCGACTTACACCAAAGCTATGGGCTTAAAGCCGGGTGATGAGTTTGAAATTAAGCTGGGATACAAGCATATTCATTTAATTCAAGTTGATAGTGATAAAAAGCTACTCCAGCATGATGAAGATGCAGAAATTTATGAGGATGAAGACCTCGAAGACGACGAAGACTTAGAAGACGAAGACGAAGAAGACGACGAGTAAAGTTTTCTTATAGTAGAGACAAGTTTAAGGCAAAAGTTTTATCACTTGTCTCTACAGCTACATAGAAAGCTTTAAAATTTGTTGCAACTTAAAAATACGATCAGACTTCTTGCAGAATTTAAGCACTTTGGCAAAGGCTTGATTGAAAATAAAGAAAAGTGATTCATAAATCATACTTGAGGCAGTTGCAAAAGCAGGATAGCATTGCTATTCCTGTTTGAAAACTGCTCTAAATCAAGAAAGCTTTTCTCTTGCCAAGCCAAAAATTATTATGCAAGAAGTGTATCGTGTTTTTTTCGCTGATTTTATAGCGTTATTTCAGCTATCACCCGACTTGTTACTGTCATCTTTAAAAGATGCACCAGTATTGTTTGTTGTGATAGCTTTTTTTATTGTTTGGGTGGGTTGCTGGTTGCCTATAGCAGCACTCATAGCATTTGCCTTTAAGTGGCAACTCTCTAAAGGTTTGCAACCAGAACAAAAGTTACCTTTAGTCGTATCTCTCTACCTGTTAGCACCTTTTGTTTTATGGGGAGCTAGTTGGCTAACCGATACACCTTTCTCAGATTACGGCTTTATTAGTAACATTTCAACTCTATATTCTTTGGGATTCGGTTTAGCTTTGGGAGTGTTGAGTATAGCAGTGGTATTTTCTGGGCAATTGTGGCTGGGATGGTGCTGTTTTCAATGGTCCAATTTCAAGCTTGTGCGAGGTGTGTTGTTACCTATTTTATTAGTGGCGTTATTTGTAGGTGGTATTGAAGAGTTAGTTTTTCGGGGTTTTCTGTTTACTGAACTCAATAAGGATAACTCTGTTTGGGTAGCAGCGCTCATTTCTAGCTTGATTTTTGCGTTGCTACATTTGGTTTGGGAGCAAAGAGAAACGACACCACAATTACCTGGGCTCTGGTTCATGGGAATGGTGTTAGTCCTAGCACGGTTTGTCGATGGGGGGAGTCTAGGCTTAGCTTGGGGACTGCATGCTGGATGGGTGTGGGCGATCGCCACTTTAGACACAGCACAGCTGATTGATTACACAGGTAAGGTTTCGGACTGGGTGACAGGTAAGAATAAAAAACCTCTTGCTGGTGTAGCTGGAATTGTTTGTTTACTGTTCACTGTGGGGATTTTTTGGGTTTTTTCTGGGAATATTTAATGCGCGCTCATGGACAAAGGCGCAAAAAATCAGTAGTCAGGGCTTGGATGGGGCTATTGATGTGTTGCGGAGACGCTTAAGCCATGCAAAATAAGAATATGGCATATTTTAGTAACACGTAACTTTGAACTAAAGTTTGGGCTAACAGCTAAAGTCAGTTTCAACTGGCTAAAAATGAGAAGTACTAAAAACAGATGGCATACAGTGATTTTACTCTCGCCAAAGCTAAAAATACATACAGCTTAACTCTGAACGAAACTCGCAATTTATTTCGGGATGTAGCAGCGGTGCAGCCATCTGACTTGCTGACAGGTTTGCTAGATGAAAACTTACCCTTAGCAACTGCCATCAATACTGAAAAAGCCCGTTCCGAGTTCCTCATTGCTCCCATCCTGTCTGAGGTCAGACGACAGCTGGATTATCGAATCAGCTTATTTTCTGGCACAGAGTTTAATGTTGATCCAGCTCAAGGTCTCTTTGGTTTTTGTGACTTTATCCTTAGTGCATCTGATGAGCAGTACTTTATCAGCGCTCCAGTAGTCACAGTGGTTGAGGCAAAAAATGAGAATATTATAGCAGGGCTAGGGCAATGCGCTGCCACAATGCTTGCTGCTCAGATTTTTAATCAAAGGGCAGGAAATGATATTGAAGTTATCTATGGAGCTGTTACGACTGGAACCAACTGGAAGTTCTTGATTTTAGAACAAAGTACTGTCTGTATCGATTCTATTGAATATTACATTAAGGAAGTTGATAAGATTTTAGGAATTTTCTTGCAACCCTTTCAACGTTCTTTGTCTAAAGCCCTAGTTTAGAGAAGCACATGAAGCCAGAAGTTGCCACTGGCTGTATTAAAGCTTTTGGAGAACGTTTTGGACAAGCCCCAAGTTGCGATCGCGGAGCGCGCCCTACGCCCCAAAGCAAGCGAGTCATTCAATGCTTTGCCGAACTTTTCCACTCAGTCCGGCAACCCCATCCAAGCCGATGCTAACAACATGAACTCTAGCCATACTTGTTCAGTAGTCATGTGTCCAATGCTCATGACAAATGACTCCTGACTCATGACTATCCACCAAAACCAGGAACCAGGCGCTTGAGCGCCCGACCAGTGACTTCGCTGTAGCGCAGTTCACCACATAAAAGTTTGCCCATAATTTGGACAGATGAGGGACGCTTCACACCCACTTTATATCCAATACCTGGGAAGCGGTAAAACGCCCCAGCCAATTTCTGCGCCCAAGCCATATCACTACCCCATTGTTCGTTAATGGTGTCAGAGTATTTTTCCAAGGCGTTGATATCACCACCCAAGGCTTGGTCGATCGCTTCTGCGGCTTTCATACCGCTAAAAATTGAGGGGCGAATACCTTCTGCTGTGAAGGGGTCAACGACACAAGCAGCTTCCCCAGCTAAAACTGCATTTTCAGTGTGCAGCTTTTGATTGCCATTCCACAAGCACAAGGCATGTCCATACTGCTTGCAGATTTTGATATCCACACCAAACAAGCTGCCATACTCGTTCAAAATGCTCTTGAAATCTTGGGCTTCACCACCGCCCAGAAATCTGCCAATTCCAATAGAATATCCATCTGCTTTAGGAAAGTTCCACAGATACCCGTTTTTGATCATGCCAAACTCAAAGTGGGCAATGTGTCCGTTCTCCACTTTGGCTGATGCTTCTGCTTCTAAGGCTGCTGCTAGAAGGCGTTTGCGGTCTTTGAAGCCTAGGAATTTTGCCATTGGTCCTTTTGCACCATCAGCAGCGATTAAGTAACGTCCACTGACAGATCCGTTTGCTGTATTGACTTGCCAAGAGTCACCTTTAAATTCAATACCTGTAACTGCTGTATTATCTTTAAGTTCAGCGCCTTGCTTTTGCGCTTGCTGAATCAGGAAATGGTCAAATACATCGCGCCTAACCATCCAAACTGGTTCAGGAGTTTTTAGTTCAGCTTCCACAGGTTCGCCCATGTTCCAGGTACAGCGAATTGTGTCTGCTGTGCTTGAAATTGCAGGGCTAAAGTCAAAGTCAAACCATTGGGCGATCGCTGGCGACACTCCACCTCCACAGGGTTTATATCTTGGTAGGGTTTCTTTTTCCAGGACTAATACTGAACGTCCCCGCTTGGCTAAATGATATGCGGCTGTTCCACCAGCTGGTCCCGCGCCGACGATAATACAGTCATACATATGGCTCTTGTCTTTGCTCCTGTATCTCTTAGTTATCCACTTTCTGTTTTTATTTTCTAAATTGGCAGTCTGACGAGACTTTCATTAATTTTCGTAGTTTGCTGTTAAAAATGGCATCTATCTTGGTTTGACTTGTCTAAACTGAGATCTTGCAGCTGTTGCAACAGTCAGGAGGCTCAGCCTCCAAACGCTCGTTACCAGGTTCAACCTGGTAACGAGATATTAGAGCCTCTGGCTCTTGTTGGGTGCAATATCTGAGTAAATCTTTATTCTTTATAAACTATGCTTTATCCGTAAATCTTACTATGTATACTCACTTTCTTCATTTTTTTTCTTAATTACGGTGGTATTATAGCAGTCCTATTTGATTTTTGAGAAATGAAGTGCAGAGGACAACAGAGGCTACAGTTCAAGGAAGTTAGAGATTTTCACGACTGATTTAAAATTTTATATTATTTTTTATATTAATATCATATGCATAATTGTTGGTGATTTAAACACATTTTTTCCTATTACATAAAATCTCTCTTTTTTATCAACTTATACGAAAATAAATTCATTCGCTTCACTGTTATAGCAATCCTAAATCATAAGCTTTACGGGCTGCCTTCAGTCACGTGAACAACAAGATTCCCGACTTCTTAAAGAAGTCGGGAATCTGAGCATACGCGATTTATGCACTTGCGCAGGCACTTTCACACAAATAAAATAGGATTAATATAACAAATTTCTCACCAATTTTTTATCTTTCTTCATTAACTTTTAGTAAACATTTTGGAAATGAAATGTTTCAGAGTTAATTTTGAAAAAGTTTATATTATGCCACAAGTAGTCAAAAATTAATTTTCTACTTCTACAAAATATTTTGAGGTAGTACATGAGCATTGATTTATATGCTGGAAAAACTATGAGATGCACTGACGCGGTTTCTATTGGACGCGAAGAAGACTAGACGTAGTGACACTGGTGATAACGTCGAGATAACTAGACGAGGTGACAGGGAAAGTCTTCGGTGAAAAATTTCCCCGTATCTCGTATGTCTCCTTGTCGTTGTGTCCTCTTCACCTTATGCTCATGTCTCCTTGTCGTTGAAAACCGCGTCTCCCTGATAAGCATTTTCCCGTGTTCTTTCTAGACGGTTGTGATGTCTTTTTCTTTTTCTGTCAATAATTCGTCTATTCTGGCGGTGTACTTGTTAGTCAATTTTTGCAGTTTGTCTTGCTGATCGCGTGCTTCATCCTCTGAAATTTCGGCATTCTTTTCCAATTTGCGAATTGTATCTAAAGCATCGCGGCGGATGTTGCGAATGGCAACGCGTCCTTCTTCAGCATACTTGGCGGCGATTTTGACTAATTCTTTACGGCGATCGCTCGTCAACTGCGGAATGTTTAGCCGAATTAAGGAACCATCGTTGTTGGGTGTTAAACCCACATCCGACATGGAAATTGCCTTTTCAATCAAGTTTAAAGTATTGCGATCATAAGGCTGAATCAGAATTGTTGTCGAATCTGGCGTACTGATGTTTGCTAGTGATTTTAAGGGCGTTGGCGAACCGTAGTAGTCCACCGTGATTTTATCCAATAAACTCGCATTAGCGCGACCAGTGCGAATCGTGTTAAAAGCGCGTTGAGTCGATTCAACGGTCTTTTGCATCGTACTCTCAGCTTCAGCTAATTTCACAAGAACCTCCCACAAGCGTCCCGATCGATTCTCCCATGACTGCTCGGCGGATGTTACCCCGCACAGTTAAGTCAAATATAAGAATAGGGATATTATTCTCCTTACACAAGGCTATCGCGGTACTGTCCATTACTCGCAAATCTTTTGCCAAAACGTGCCCGTATGTTAAGGTATTGTAACGTTTGGCGTCTGGGTAGATGTGGGGGTCAGCATCATAAACCCCGTCTACCTTAGTGGCTTTAAAAATCACGTCAGCTTCAATTTCTGCTGCTCTCAATGCCGCAGTCGTATCGGTGGTGAAAAAAGGATTTCCAGAACCAGCACCAAAAATAACCACCCGCCCTTTTTCTAAGTGGCGGATGGCACGACGACGAATATACGGTTCGGCGACTTCTTGCATAGAGATGGCGGTTTGTACCCGCGTTTGTACCCCGATTCGTTCCAGCGAATCTTGCAATGTCATAGCATTCATCACCGTGGCAATCATCCCGATGTAGTCAGCGGTTGCTCGATCCATCCCAGCCGACGCCGCCTTGACGCCACGAAAAATATTTCCGCCTCCAACGACGATGGCGATCTGAACGCCTGTTGATACCACCTCTGCTACTTCTTCGGCTATTTCCTTGACCACTTCTGGATCAATTCCATAACCCATATTGCCCATGAGGGCTTCACCACTCACTTTAAGTAAAACCCTTCGGTAATCTGTTCCCATGAAGTTACGCGTTTATCAAAAATTTGTTATTGCCTCCAATTTAAGATAGCAATACAGTGGCATTCTGTCTCTATCTCCATACCAAAGAAGTGCCAATTGATTCAGTCTCGTTGGGATGAATTTCTTGAGCTTTCAACAAATTGGCGATCGCCTTCTCAAGAGCGGAGACGCTGCGTGTTGGCACAAGCCTCCTCCGGACTTACGGCACTGCGCTCCCTTGCAATCGCCTCCTCGCGCAGCGTTCTGCAGGAAAGGCGGGGCTGAGTCCAGAGGACAGGCACTCGCGTTCGCCCATCGCTGTAAAGCGGGAGAAAAGCGCCATCGCAATCATCCAAGCACTGTGTACCATTCTAAGGCTGCGCCCTGCTTGAACGCGAGTGCCTACTTAGGTATGGGTACGAGGAGCAATGCTAGGCTTGTTGATATGCTCTGACTGAGTTGTGCAGTTCCAACGCTAGGAACCAAGCTAGGATATCTACCGTCTAGATTCATAAATTAATAGTCAAATATATAGTCTATATAGTCAAAAATACTTTTTCTGTAACAAGGGTGTGGTTATAAGTAGTTGGTTGTCACAAAAAGACTTCTCTGTCCTCCTTTTGCACAGACACTTTGCAAGGGCGGGGGAACCCTGGCACGCAAGTGTCCTCTGATTGTCCATTCCTTCACCAATAGGTTTTGACTACACCCGTGTAAAAATCGATTTCATTGGTTGTTCCATCGAAATTGGCTTTTGGGCAATTTTGGGGCTTTAAAGAGCGTTAATTGTTTTTATTTGATGAAATCTGCTTATTTTTTAGACAAATTAAGCCACAAAGCGCATTGTTACACAGAATTCCTATAAAAGGGTATTTGGTCGGTTTTCGCAACTTCAACAATGATAGGTAGTTGTTGCTTTATAGGAAATGGGTCATATAACTACACCTGCTTTATCATAAGTAACAGCAACATCAAAGCCGGGAAATGCCATGACACAAGTAGATGATGCTAATACTACGACTACGACGACACAAACCCTGTTTGCGTTACAAGATATGCGACTCCTTATCCTTAAATAATCTCAATGAAAATAATCTCAAGGAAAATGACACTACCTATATCACAATAGGGAATGGGGAACAAGTTCTTTATTATGCTCAATGCCTTAAAGCTAATTATTAATCATTATTAAATACTGCAACAAGAGCAAGTACTGTAACAATAAAAACAGCAATGCCTGCAGCAAAAAGCTGCATATCTACTCCTTGTACTCATTATCTATCTTCGATGACGACCTCTACTTCCACTCCAGCATTAACCTCAACAAAAACCTGGATTTGGCAAGGCTTTCCCATTTGCTACCAAACCCAAGGAACCACCGGACCAGCCGTTATCTTAGTGCATGGCTTCGGAGCATCATGGTGTCACTGGCGGAAAAATATACCCGTGCTCGCGGATAACTGCCGTGTCTATGCTATTGATTTGATTGGGTTTGGCAGTTCAGCGAAACCAAAACCTGGTGAGAAAATTGCTTACACAATTGAAACTTGGGGACAGCAAGTGGCAGATTTTTGCCGTGAGGTCGTGGGTGAACCTGCTTTTTTAATTGCTAACTCCATTGGCTGTATTGTAGTAATGCAAGCAGCAGTAAGTAACCCAGACATCGCATTAGGAGTTGCACTGCTCAACTGTTCCCTGCGGCTATTGCATGATCGCAAGCGGGCAACTTTACCGTGGCATCGGCGCTTCGGAGCGCCCATACTTCAACGTATACTATCTGTCAAACCAATTGGCGACTTCTTTTTTAATCAAGTCGCCAAACCGAAAACAGTACGAAAAATTCTTCTGCAAGCGTATGCTAATTCTGAAGCAGTCACAGAAGAGTTAGTAGATATACTCACAGCACCAGCACAAGATCCAGGAGCTGTAGCTGTTTTCCTCGCCTTTACCTCTTATTCCTCAGGTCCTTTAGCTGAAGACCTTTTACCTGAACTACCCTGTCCAGCGATGATCTTATGGGGAACAGCAGATCCTTGGGAACCAGTTGAGTTAGGTAGAGAGTTAGCCAACTTTCCACAAGTGCAAAAGTTTATTCCTTTAGAAGGCGTGGGGCATTGTCCCCAAGATGAAACTCATGAAGTGGTGAATTTGATTATACAAGACTGGATTTGGAAGCAATCAGCCACGAACCCAATACGGCAACTTAGTTAGATAAGTTGATTTGCTCCTGCTTACGAATCCCACGGCGCGATTGTCTTTGCCCTCAGGAGTGCCGTAGGCATACCTGGAACCGTGGGAGTGTAAACTCAGTATCCTTATTTGTTATTTGACACTCCGAGCGCCTAAAGGCATGGGGATTCCTGCTTCATTGGGAGTTCCAAACAAGCGGACGAATCGACTCTTTCAGATTACTTTACCCGAAGCCGCCCTTGCACCGACTGCCCGACGGCACTGAGGCTATTTATTAAGCTTTTCTAACACTCCCACATTTGTACAAGATTTTGGGATTATTGCCCCCAGGGTTGGTGGCTCAGGAGTTGTCCACTCGACCTACTAGGCTTTTTATATGTGCGCATTACCGCCAAAGAACAGTTTAGCAGCAACCTACACACAATTACAACCTAAAAAGACAATTGACAAATATAAAGCCGCCCTAGAAGGGCGGGGGTTTATACCCAGATTTTTGGTAAAAAAACTTCTTGCAAAAATAGATTTATCGTAACAGCAGAACACAGAACACAGAACGCAGAACACAAATATAAAGCAAATTTTACTTCTGAACGGCAGTTGCTTTATGCCGGGGAACACTTTCACCAGTTGCAGCTCGGTGGGAAACCTTACCAAGAGCACTGGTTCACCACCGCACTGCCTCCTCCTGAGTCCTGAGTCCTGAATTCTGCTGTAAGCTGTTGCTAGAACATTCGTGACACTCAAGCTTAAGGTTGGACAGGGTTCTCAAGGATTTCTCTGTGTTGTAACCAATCCTTACCCACTTGAATACTAATATCAGATCCGAGATTGCCAGTGCTTTCTACTCGCACTTCTCCAATTCCTAAAGTGTTGCGAATTGATTCGGCACTGCTACCATCTCCTTGTTGGGCAACAATATGAGTCACTTCTAAGGGTTCACCCCAGCTTTTAGCTACGTAGACGTTAGTATAGCCAGATTTTTCTAATGCTCTAATCAAAGGTCGGAGATTAGCTTTATCGCTACCTGTGCTGTCTTGAATTGCGATTCGCAAAGAAGCCGGATTTACTACCTGAGGTGTAGAATCTGTTTCCACTTCAAAGTGCTGAGCCACCATACTATTAATGCGCTGGCTATCTGGAATCCAGTAGCCCCCTTGTTGACCAAATTGACCAGGTAGCATTAACATTTGCATATTGGAGCGGTTTGTTCTTAGCCCAAAACCCACCAGTGCTCCTACCTCCTCAAGTGTTAAGTTAGTATCAATGTGTTCTTTAACGACGTTAAGAACTTTGGGCAATTGAGTGACGAGCGCTGGGTTGAGAGATTGCTCCATCAGCGCTCGCATGACCATTTGCTGTCGCTGAATTCGACCAATGTCTCCATTCTCATCACGTCGGAAGCGCAGAAGTTGTAGTGCCTGATCGCCGTTGAGATGCTGTTTTCCTTTCTTCAAATTGATATATAAGTGCTGAGAATCATCTTGATATTTCATATCTTTGGGTACGTAAACTGTGACTCCACCCAAAGCGTCAATCAGCTTACCAACTCCCAAAACGTTAATCCGAATATAGCGATCAATTCCTACCCCGTCCAAGAGGTTACTAACAGTTTTGGCAGTTAAAGCAGGTCCACCAATAACATTTGTGGAATTAATTTTTTTGAAACCGTGTCCATCTATTTGTGTACGGGTATCTCTGGGAATAGAAAGCATGACTAATTTTTTCTTCTCTGGATCAAATTTGATCAAGAGCATGACATCAGCAAGACCATCAAAGGAGTTGACTTGGGGCAGATATTTAAGATTTTTAGTTTCACCGGGAGGGTTTCGCACATCGGGCGGAAGTACGCTCATCCCCATGATTAAGATATTCACCGGGCGAGTTAATTCTGAAAATCGTAACCCACTCCCGGAAATGCGATCGCCATCAAACACCGCCGCTTCATCTGCACTTAAAGAAGCTTGCATTAAAGGTGTACTTGTTAAAGAAACTGCCAACAGCGCCCCTGCAGTTGCTGACACCATTGCAATACCGCTCATAGCCACCCAAAACCACAACCACCGTCCAGATTTATGGTTGCTGGCATTTTTATCACTTAAATTGTTAGTGTTTGTGGAATGGTTTTCTTGCGCCGAAGTTCTTTGAATGGTCACTGACTTCCTCACACTTACTGAATAAAATCCGGAAAATCTGCTGCTATGGAAACAGAGAAATTAACCCATAATACCTAACTCTTAGATTATCAGTGGTAAATTTGCCACTAAGAGTGTTAACCAAAACACTTATTGCAGTAATTCTCCTATTTTTTGGCAAATCCGGAGAGGTTTTCTTGAAGTATGATAATCGCAAAAGAGATTTAACTAGAGTTGTTAGGAAAATTAAGCGTAGTTTTTTGGCATATACAAGTAGAAACACTGCCAGTTGCCTTGATCCCTTAAGATTTAACATAGTTATTTGCATGCGCACTATCGAGGCGAAGCGACTTGCAACGGACAACCGCTTTGATTTGCCTTTAGCTACACGAACAATTAACCAGATACGAACCAAAAAGTAGCTAGAGGTGAGAAAGCTATTAAGGATAAGTAGACGCAGTGTTAAAAAGTCTGAAGTTACCGCCCCAGCCGCTAGCAAGAGGTAACCCAAAAGCCAGATCAATACCAAAGTTATTGACAGACGACTCACAGCAAGTTGTTCCCGACTTCCCTGACGGTGGTACGTCCATAGAGATAGGAAAAAACCAATGATTGGAATCAAGTACAAAAGCAGCCTCCTACCAGGAGTGGCAATACTGGGGATGAGCGGTTGGGGATGAGAAATTACCAATAGAGAAAATTCTTCCCCGAACGTCAATCCCCAATTCGCAGTTCCCATAGCAAAATTTTTCATTTGGGTAAGTGTAATCCTAAACAAGAGGGATGAATCACAGTCATGTAGTCAGAGATAATAAGCTATAGAAAAGAATTTTATTTAGTTGTATCCCGTAATCGGCAGATGCAGACACGCAAGCTCTTAAACTGGTGGCAAACACTCACACCCTTAGCACGATTTTTGGCGATCGCTCTGTTCGCTCCACTGCTAGTGCTCAACGGTTGGGCGATTTCAGCAATTTTTCATTACTTTCACTCGCTCATTGTCATTTTAGTCGGAGCGTCAGTGCTAGCGTTTCTGCTCAACTACCCTGTAAGTTGGATGGTGCGTCATGGTGCCAAGCGAGAGCAAGTTGCTATTTTAGTCTTTTTACTCGCTTTATCGATTTTACTGGCGTTGGGTGTCACTCTCTTCCCGTTAGCTCTGACCCAAGCTCAGCAACTGGTGGCTCGTATACCAGAATTAATTGATTCTGGGCGATCGCAGTTGATGATGCTCAACGAGAAAGCAGAAAGCTTTGGCTTACCGATTAACCTTGATGCTTTAGTAGTACAAATTAACGACCGTGTCAAGGGACAGTTGCAGGCGATCGCCGGACAAGTTTTGAATCTGGCGGTTGTCACATTCACCAGCCTCCTGGACTTTGTTTTGACAATGGTGTTGACTTTCTTTCTCTTACAGCATGGAGATGAACTTTGGCAGAGTTTGGTAGATTGGCTACCGAGCAAATTTCGCGAGCCTTTTTCTCAAACAATACGCCTGAGCTTTCAAAATTTCTTCATCACCCAGCTCATTTTATCTACCTGTATGGCGTCAGCCCTGATTACCACCTTTTTGTGGTTGAAAGTCCCATTTGGTCTGCTCTTTGGCTTAACTATTGGCATCATGGCTCTCGTTCCCTATGGAGGAACTGTAGGTATTGCCACCACGACCTTACTTGTAGCATTACAAGATGTTTGGATGGGGGCAAGGATGTTAATTGCCGCCGTCATTGTGCAGCAAATTTTGGAAAACATTCTCGGTCCCCGCATTTTAGGGACTTTTACGGGTTTAAATCCAGTTTGGGCACTTGTTTCAGTTTTGACAGGTGCAAGGGTTGGTGGGCTTTTGGGTGTCATTGTGGCGGTACCCACCGCTGTTGTTATTAAGACTGCTTTAAGTGCTTTGCGTCCTTCTGCTTCCAGTCATAATGTGGAGGTAGTTTCTGAAGGCAGTGGAGAATCTTATAACGCCCAAACTGATAACACTGCTGTTGATAATCTAACGCGCTCAGAAGCTCATTCGGTTGAGGTAGCTGCACCCGTTGTTGGAGAAGCATCGCCTCCAAATGTTCAAGCTAACCGTTCTGATGCCAATCCTTCTAAGACTGTGGCTCCACAATTGAACCCATAAACAAAAGGCTTCCTGTCTGATTATCCCGAATCGCACAGAAGAAAGGACGGTCAACAATCATTCGGAATGGCTCTTGTGTTGGTACTTGAGCTGACAGTGGTACAATTGTCACCGAAGTGGCAGCAGCAGCTTCTGTACCTTCTTCATTAACCTCAACAAAAGTTTTATGCTTGACCTCGCTCATTTTTAAATTTTTACCCATGAGCGAAAAATTGGCTTTGTTGCTGAAAGCTTCACCCATACCTAAAGCTGTCAGAGCATTATTCAGCGTCACGTCATAGTCCATTTTAAAGCGAGGCAAGCGAACAAATCCCTCCCGTTTGCTGAACTGAGTCATCCAATTTTCCCAGTTCTCTGCATTCAGGTTTTGATAAAAGCTTTTTAGGCTAGAGTTCTGTTTCGGTAAGAAAATATAAAAGCTAATCTTACCATCTTGACCATAAGGTAAACTGACTGCCTGAAATTGTTCATTATCATAGTATCTATAGTCATCTGATTGCGACATCATTGGGTGCTGTTTCTGCTTACCTGACAATAGGTAAAATGGATATTCTGCTGTTTGCTGTTTGTCGAATTCATTTGTCCAGCTACCTTTAAAATAGATAGCATTGATGAGAAATAACACTTGATCCGGTTCGATTTTTTCAACTATTTTGTTAATTTTTCCGCGTGTATTCTCATTAACCCAATTATTGATGATGTCAGGCGCACCTGCATCTGTAAAGTTTAAATTTGTAACCTTAGCTGTGTAAAAATCTTTATTTCTTTGCAAGAAATCTGGTTTAAAGTTGGTGTCTTTGTTTGCCCAAAGCGAATTAGCAATTGTCAGTTGCACTTTCGGGTCTGGGTTTTCTAGTAATTTTTTCAGCGCCGCGTTAGAGGAGTTAATTTGTTCCAAGTTCAACCCCTGTAACTCCAGCGTTTTAGTCATTGCTTCTTTTGTAGTGCCACTCGCACCGTTGTAAGTCATGGCAAGGGCAATTGCTACACTAGAAGGTGAAACAAAAATGTTACTGCCTGGGTCTTTTTCCAAAACTTCCGAAAACAGTTTAAACCCAAATTTGGTGTTGGCAGCAATAAGTTTGCTGTCAGGATTTGATGCTGATTTTGATATAGGAGATTCTGAGCGAGGTAGACGTGATTGGGCAAACGCACTCGTGCTAGTATTAACTTGAGAGCATCCTATGACACCCATAAGCACAACGCTAGCAGCAGCCAAAACGTAACGTCTCCCCAAACGAACACCGTAACGTCTTTGCAGGAACTTTTCCCGAGCATTGCTGAATTTCTGCTTCATGTTACCACCATTATCGCCAGAGTCTGTGTTTTGACTATGGCATCTTAGGTGACATGATCTCTAAGCCGTTACAGTTTTGGCAACAGTAATTGTACAGTTTTTGATTTTCTTTGGGTAACAGGTGATTAGGGTGATTAGTCAATAAGTATTAATAACTAAATTGGGTTAATAACTGCTGCTCGCGCACCTCCGTAATATCAAAAATATCAAAGAAGAAATCTCAATTTACTTAAGGTTATTTATTCCTAAATAATTGTTAAATACATCTCCCTCCCTCCCTCCCTCATCTCCTACTTCACAGGTATAGTCCACCAAGCTAAAGCATAGGGTTGAGTTGCTTGGTTGAACTGCTTTTGAAATTGAACACGGATTTTGTAATTACCAGTAGTAGGAACGGGACAGAAAATATGTTCTACACTATCAACTTGACTGATTGAGGAACATATAGCGTTAGCATTTCCATTATCATCAGCGTTGACTAGATAAAGGTTGAGGTTGTTTAAGCCGCGATTGCGAAAATTTTCTCCTGCATCAAACTGACCGTTTTTATTCTTATCATTGAGTTCTACTAATCTATCCCAAGCTAAGGAGATAGAAACAAAACTCCCCTGCTTTAGGGGTTTTGCTAGCTGGTATTCTACAGATTTCTCTGCATTGACTGTGCGATAATCCCAGCCAATAGCTGGTACAGTTTGCGCTGGATTCCATTGAAGAGCGCTAAATTGTTGGTAAGCACGAAACGCGTTCAAATGACCAGCTCCCATTTGGGCATCCAAGGGAATTTTTGGGTCTTTGTATGCATCAGAAGCCAGCCAGTCTTGATTTTGTTTATCAATCAGCGATCGCGTCATTCCTAAACGCAAACCATCGCCATTATCTTGGACTTTGTCTGCGGAATTCAGCAGTACTGCTTTCATCACTTCATGTCTGCGAGAATCTATGCTCCAGTTGCGTTGTTTTGTGCGCAGTTGTCTGTCACCGAACTCCTGCAATAAGGCTACTGTAGCCGTTACCTGAGGCGATGCAAAACTCGTACCCGTGACTTTATTATTTTTCCCATCTGGATTGAGCAAAGGAATGTTATTTCCAGGAGCAACTAGACCAATCGCACGACGCGGACCAAGATTAATTTCCTTTCCTGCAAGCCGCATCATCATTAGTTCACTCACAGCAGCCAAATTAGAAACGTCTACTTTATTAAAAATTCCTCCCCGACGCGATGAAAAAGCCACGTTCATTCCATTAAAATTATCAGTAGGTATGGGAATGCCGCCCTTTCCCTGATTGCCTGCAATGACATATAAACTATTGTGAACGCGAGTAGACCAGTCAATACATAAAGTGAGTAAGGCGTTACCATCTAAAAGAGCGTCTGGTCGTGGGTCACGGTTTAAAGGTTCACCAAAGCTAAAGTTAATCGCGCGGACATCTCCCCCATTTTGTAGCGCTACATGTTGCGCAGACAAACACTCCTGTGGTTGACCTAAGCTTTTACCACCACCTACTGCAGAGGAATACAGCCTTGCTCCTGGGGCAATTCCACGAAAGCCTTTATCTGTACTGACCATGATACTAGCTACATTGTAGGCGTGGGGGTCAACACCCGTATTTGACTTAGCAGGTGCATTGCGGAGGAACGCTCCTGCTAAGGAGACTGCGCGATTTTTAGAGACTGCTTTATCCAACCCGAACTTTCCCGGACGCCCAATCTCCACTTGACCAATAGCAATCTTGCGACCAATTAAATTATATGGAGGTTGGTGTAGTCTAAGAGCATCAATACCATTGGTTCCAAAAGGAGATTCTACAGCAGCAAGTACCGGCGCACCTAAGCAACAAGCACTCAATCCGCAAATTATCCAAGTTTGTTTGTTCGGCATAGTTTCAGTTAACAGATGAGCGCTAGCTCAAGTTTTGTTAAAATACTTACAGACGAGGACGCTTAGAACCCACGAGCCATGACCCAAACGCAATCAAAAAAGCCCATTGTAATAGCTCCATCCATCCTATCAGCAGATTTTAGTCGTCTAGGAGACGAAGTGCGTGCTGTAGATCAGGCTGGCGCAGATTGGATTCATGTAGATGTAATGGACGGTCGTTTTGTACCTAATATTACAATAGGTCCTTTGGTTGTGGAGGCGATTCGTCCAGTGACGCAAAAACCTCTGGACGTCCACTTGATGATTGTAGAGCCAGAAAAGTACGTAGAGGATTTTGCTAAGGCAGGAGCAGATCACATCTATGTTCATGCCGAACACAATGCTCCCCCACCTGCACCGTACGTTGGGGCAAATCAAAGAACTTGGTAAAAAAGCGGGAGTGGTACTTAACCCCGGTAGCCCACTAGAGCTGATTGAGTATGTCCTGGAGCTGTGTGACTTGGTGTTGATTATGAGCGTCAACCCGGGTTTTGGCGGTCAAAGCTTTATCCCCGAAGTCGTGCCAAAAATCCGCAAACTGCGTCAAATGTGTGATGAACGCGGTCTTGATCCTTGGATTGAAGTGGATGGGGGACTCAAGGCAAATAATACCTGGCAGGTTTTGGAAGCTGGGGCAAATGCGATCGTTGCTGGTTCAGCAGTGTTTAAGGCTAAGGATTATGCTGAAGCAATAGAGGGTATTCGCAACAGCAAGCGTCCTACTCCGCAACTAGCAACAGCTTAAATAAACCTGTTTTCAGTTGAATGCAATAAAAGTTTGTAGGCTGAGATCAAGCCTAGAGTTGCAACAGTGAGTCGGCGAAGCCTCCAAACCCTGGTTACCAGGTTGAACTTGGTAACGAGATATTAGAGCCTCTAGCTCTTGTTGGGTGCAAGATCTGAGTAGGGGCACAGCATGCTGTGCCCCTACCTTATGTATTAGGACAATATCTTATGTTCAGTTTCTCGCCCAACGGGTTCCCTTCCAAATAAAAATAAACAAAGTTCCTGCGACCAAAGCACCAAGATTCCATTTTGCAGAAGTCTTAATCAAGTTTAGACCTCGCAGCGATTGAGTTGCTTCTGCTTGAGTCTTTATCTGTTTCTTAGCTTGCGAGACTTCTGATAGAAGTTGATTTTTTAATTCATCAGGGCTTTTGCCATCTATTTCGCGACCTTGGCTCTTCAAAAACTTACTTATTTGTTCAGGTGAGGCTTTACTCACCTGCTGTTCCAATTGTTCAGCCTGAGAAGCTTGTTGAGTAGATACAGTTTGAATTTGAGCTGTACTTTGAGTATTTAACCGAATGGTGTTAGTCAGTCCTAAAGGTATCAGGAGAAAAAACAATATTCCAAATACTAAAGTCAACCAAGATAAAACTTTTAAAATAGGAAGTTCTAATTTTGTTCGCGAATGTAGCTCTCCAAAAAACACTAATACTAGCCCAATTAAAGGTACTGGTACCCTTTCAACTAGCGCCCCAATTGTTTGAAACTCCCAAGCAGGGTTCATAAAATTGGGCGGGATAAACATCACAATGATGTCGAACAATGCCAATAACAACAGACCGTAGCCCAGCACTCGTACTATTGTCATTGAGCCTTGCTGACTGAAGGCAAACTCTTGTAGTTCTTGAACTATAGGGTTGAATTTATCGCCACTTGATTTTGTCATTTTGCTTATAGAATATTAGAGAAAAATTGATGATATTTTAGGACTTAGGAAAGCGTGGTTGCCACCACTGATACCAAGAAAACCAAGCATTTTCTAAAACTTGGTAAGCCGCTTCAGGGGAAGATTTCTTTAAGGGAATTGATAAATGCGCCCAAAGACAGCGCTTGTCTTTGAAACCTTCCTGACCCAATAACCAAGACAGGAACCGTTGAGGTTGCAGGTCAGAGAAATACTGATTTTGGTCAAACTGTTTTTGAGTAAATGTACTGCCGCCTTGTGAGTTAATACAGGCACTGAGATAAGCTCGCTGCTTGTCAACTCCAACACCGTAATAGCCTACTCCTTCTCGCTGACGCACATTAGCAGACGATGAAATGGATGTGTATTCCCTAAAAAGCCTTTCACCATCTCCATCGGTCAAATAGCGCATTTCGATATCTAGAAACAAGTCATTTTTCATGTACCGATAATGCTTTTGAGCGAGGAGTGTTGAATGCTCCTTTTTTGACTTTGTTAAGGGAGGACTTATACTGAGTTGCCACTGTGATAACGGAACTCGTTCAGGGAACACAAACGGAGCGACTGCACGTTTGTCTTTTGTAGGAAGCAATACTACACTTCCCAACACCAAGACGACGCTACTAAAAGTCAGTGCTAAAAGCGGTACGCGGAATTGTTTCCAAATCACTTTGATGACTCCGTAGCGTCTTTATTTCTTAATTCAGCCTTTCCAAGTAAGAACCAGCATAATAATCCAAAGAGTAAGACAGCAATCAGTGAAAATAATAGGGAACCATCACCTTCATGCCAGTAGTCAAATGCTGCCATCTGTCGTTGTGCTACCAAGATAGCCATTAAAGCAACTCGTGCCCCGTTGACAATAAACCCCAAACTAACAGCTATTATCGGTACAAGAATTTTTTTCTTCCCATTCTGAGGAAACATTAAGAGAAAAAGTAGTGCTAAACCCAGCATTTGAAAGATAAGTTCTATCCCTGAACAGCCAGAATAAACTTCTACGCTTCCCGTTGGGAGACTAATAAGAATTCCATTTCGAGTGACTGGAAAACCTGTGTACCAAAGAGCAAAACCTGCAAACTTGGCAGTTAAAGGAGATATATCAGTTAGCGATGTGGGTAATAATTTGGGTACGGTGATAAAAAACAGGACAAGTAATTCACCTCCATATTGTTTTAAGCCCTTAAAGCCAGACGCCATCAACGCCAGCCCAAAAGCAAAAATCACTGGTGAGATATACAAGAAACCACCAAGACTTGTTAAAGATATAGTCTTTATAAGTAACAGTGCAATCAGTGATAGACCAAAAAAGCTGGAGAAAATATCGCTTTCTAAATTTAAACTGTGGCGTTTATCCCAAATTAGAGAAGATATAGCTGCCCAAAATAGAAAACTCATGCCTAAAAGGCTGGAATTGTCAGCTTTCCAGGTGAGAGTCAGGTGAATGGCAATGTACGCTGCGCCGATGGCTAATAGCCAGAATTGGGGATATTTTAGTTGTGAGGCTGCGGTGAGGTGGGAAGCTTTCATAGTACTGGCTTTTCCCTACCTCATACCAAATGTTTCTACGGCAATATATTTTGCTTTAGAGCAAGCTTTGCGTAATTTTCTTCTAATCTGAAATCTAGTCATTAGACTCACTCCTAAATGCAGGTAAAAGTTGATGGTAGATTTACCCTGGAGTGAGATTCGCTAGCATCTCAAACTAATTGTATGTGAAATTTCCTATACTTTTGCAGTATCTTTTTGTTGCTGCTTGTATTTGCGGCGTAGAGCTGCACCGACGCCACCTGCTGCTAATGAACCCAATATAGTCAGAGGTTCGGGAACAGGTTGGGAACTATCGGAGGTAGAACGTAAGCTCAGACCGTTGATCGCAAAGTCTTCTGGGGAAAAAGAAGCATTAGGTACACTAAACTGCAAGCGAGAAATATTGGCTGTATCGCTACCTATGCCAATAAAAATTGCAGAGCCATCGCGCCTAGAATTGCTGTTACCTAGACGGGTAAAATTGCCTAGAGTATTTCCAACGCTATCAAATGCTGTGATGATTGCCGTGAAGGTACCGAAGTAATTGCTCTGAATTTGTGCGCCAGCACGGTCTACAGGATTAGCAAAATTAATTGTTATTGGACCTAAATTCTCTCCTGTCGCGAGAAGACGATCGCCTGGTGAAAAATTGCCAAACCACCCGCTACCTTGATTGACTTGATCGAGCCTCTGGAAATTATCGGTTGGCTTACTGACGTTCAAAATGTTACCATTGACTGAATTAATCGAAAAAGGATTGGAAATACTCGTAGAATTAGAGCCGAGATTGCCCCAATCGACCGAATCGTTGCCAGCCAAATCAGTACGGCTGGTAAATCCAATGGTTGCAGCTTGCACTGCACTTTGAGCAGTCGCAACACCAAGGATAGTCACTGTTGCTAATGCTAAACTAGTCTTGCCTAAGTTTAGCCCTGACTTTGTTGGACTAACACTTATCTGTCTCACGCCAAGTGTTGCTTTAGTAACATATTTTGCTTTAGAACAAGCTTTACGTAACTTTCTTCTAACCTGAAATCTAGTCATTGAACTCACTCCTATGAATAGGTAAAGATTCCGGTAGATTTACCCTGGAGTGAGATTTGCTAACATCTCAAAATAAGTGCATGTAAAAAACGCTACCACAGGCTAAAGTTCAACCTGTCGCATTTCGTATAGATAAAATAACGGCAACTCTTAACGAGTTCTCGCCTTTAAGGTGCTAGCGGTGTTTTCAGTAATGATTCTGGAAAATCTTTATTCAAGAGTGTTACTGTTTACACAGGCAAAATCAAGTACTTTTATTTTGTCTTAACGCAAACTTTAAATTTAGATATCTTATAAGTATATATTTGCCACTGCCAAAAGTTAGGTTTTATAAGGTTTACACACAATTCCTCACCTAACATGTTGTGTAAAAATTTTGTAAATTTGGGGGTAAGTACCTAGACTGTTTATCGCACGTTGATTTACCCCACCCCTTAATCCCCTCCCCGCAAGCGGGGAGGGGAGGTTTTGGCGTTAGACAAAACCGGGGTGGGGTAAAGCGTGTTGTATCCAAACGAGAACCGCTATTAATAGAAAAGGTGGGCTACTTGCCCACTCCCAACAAATCTACGAACCCAACACTCAATCAACACTTACTTGTGATGACTACCCAACCACTTAGCTGCTGCAACTCCTAAAACGGCTGCAACAACGGGGTTGCTGAGAAACTTGATAATACCTGGTTGCTCTGCCAACACTTCACGGAAGATGTCGGGATGGTTATGATACGCGAAGGATGCAAGTTTGCTGACATCATCAGCGCTCATCCGCCCAGGAACATGGGTGGAAAGACCAAGTTGTTGCTCTAGATGGCGATCATCCAATCCTCTTTGCTTGAAGTGCTTGAAGAAAGCACGAGCGACATCATCCCGCTCATTGGGTTTAATTTGAGCGATCGCCTTTTGCAATTCTGGCTCCATTTGCTTGGCTGGAATGTTGTCATGATGCAAAGACCGACCAAACAGCTGACGGCGTTCTTCGTGTGTTGACCGATGGGCAAAGTCGTCAAAATTGTCGTACTGTGTTGTTGAAGCGGCGGTGGTATCATCTAGGGATTCAACATCTCCCTTAGCCAAATCATTCATGATTTGACGTCTATATTGGTCGCTGCTACTCACTGTAGTGATCTCCTTTTTCTCGTCAAAATTCTTAAATCAACTGACTGCGCTCAAACTTTTGATGCAAATTCAGGTATTACGTGTACTGAACTTGTTTTGTTTGCACATCATACTGAGTTGTCAAAATCAGTTTTTTGTCTGGCGCATATACCAAAACTGTTAAGTCTTGATTGGGGAAGTTCTTGTGAAAACCTTCTACCAGTGATTTTGCTAAGGCGCGGACATCGCTAGGAGGAACTTTCGAGGAAATAACAACGCCTAATTTATTGTTGTCACGCACAAAAGCATCTGTAATTAATCCCTTGGATGCTTGCACAACCCAGTCACCAAAGCTTTGGGCTGCTGGGCTATCTCCTCGCTCTAATTGTCCATAGGCGACATCCCGACCAACGACTGGGGAATTGACTGTGCGGTCAGCTTGCGTTGCGGTACCACCGCCACAAGCGGTAGTTAACGTTAAGACTAAAATCAAGACACATGCTGCCAAGATTTTACGGCTCTGCTGAAGCAGACTCATCTTTATTGCCTCCAAAAAATCATTTTTAAAACCAACTTCAATAGAAGGTTTGTTCAAGTTAGTTGAGTCTAAATTGTTTGAAGTTTGAATTTTTATGCAAGAGATTAGTCAGGGCTTCTAATCCTTTTGTCATTTGCCCTTAATCTCAAGTACTTTGTTAAAAAGCGAAGTCCGCTTAAGCGGACTTCATTAAACCCGCGCTTTTACAATACGCGTTTAGATTGCTGCAAATTCTAACAATCTGGTATTTATTTAGAGTTCCCCTCTATCAGATACCTAAAATTTCCGCAGCCAGGGTCTATTCTAGTCAAGATTCTTCTTGACGTTATCTTTCACGTCTTCAACGCCGTGACGTACTTCACCTTCAGCTTGCTTTGCTTTACCTTCTGCTTTATCTTCTGGATCGCCAGTGATATTTCCTACTGCTTCTTGAGCTTTACCTTCAATGTTTTTAGCAGTTGCTTTGGCGCGATCTTCTAGGCTCATTTTGACCTCCTAATTTTTTATGAACTTTGTCTCAAAGTTGATTCGTAACTTTGAAATTCATTCTTTGTTATCACCCTTACAACTTAGCTTAATATTTTGGTTAGAGCCTTCCGCCTCAAGATATATTAGTTCCCTATACTCAAAGAGTGAGAAGAAGTAACTAATAACTACTTATTGACCGCTATTTAATTATTTATAAATTTTGGATAGCGTAACACCCAATCCTTTTCATTCTCAGGTGTTACTGATAAGTCATAACACATGCTATTTGTTAATAAAAAACCCAGTTTTTGCAAAAAAACTGGGTTGATAAAGCTATATGTAATATTTTTTCTCTAATCTAGAAAACCCATCAAAGCTTCAGAATCGTCTATAGTATTTGATGCAACTGGGCGATTGCCCATGACAGAGTATGTTTCAGAAATAACCAGATCACTTGAACCAATTGGACGAGTTCCAGATATATTAACACTGCCAACAGTGTGGAATGTGTTTGCAGCAATAGGGCGTATACCCATTATGTTCTTTGTCTCTACAACTTGCAAATGACTGGAGGTCACTGGACGTATCCCAGAGATAGCTAGTGTATCTGTTACTTCCAGTTTACCTAGCAATTCTATCTCTTTTGACTTATCACCATTCTGCTCGACGTTATTTGTATTCAAACTTTTACCCTGATTATTTTCCACGGTATTTTCTCCCTTGAGCTTCAAATGCTTTTGCCGAGGACTCACTGCTTTACTAGAGCTAGTCATGCTCATATCCTCTCACTTTTTGATTGTTAATTTATTTTACAATATTCTGGGAAAGTTAAATTTTTCCTTAATGTTTAAGTTTAACTTTAAAAAATCTTATAGGGATATAATGTTCTTCAAAACCAATACATAAATAAACATTTATCGAAAAGTTTTGTAAAGTTTAATAAATAAAGATTGCAGGTAATCATCAGGTGCAATGGCAGCAGGATACTCGCAACTGTGTAGCGTAGGAAGCAATTGCATTCGCTACCATAAGATAGGGTACTGGACAGTGAAATTTTATGACAGAATTTGGTCTTCAAGCTCCCTTTCAACCAACAGGCGATCAGCCACAAGCGATCGCTCAACTGACCGCTAGTATAAACGCTGGCAATAGGTATCAAACTTTACTGGGAGCCACGGGAACGGGTAAGACATTCTCGATAGCATCAGTCATTGAAAAAGTAGGAAAACCCACTTCGTCCTTGCTCATAACAAAACTCTCGCAGCACAACTGTGTAATGAATTGCGAGAATTCTTTCCTGATAACGCAGTTGAGTATTTCGTCAGCTACTACGATTATTATCAACCGGAAGCATATATTCCTGTCAGTGATACATATATAGAAAAAACAGCTTCGATTAACGATGAAATTGATATGTTGCGACACTCGGCGACGCGATCGCTGTTTGAACGTCGCGATGTTATCGTTGTTGCATCTATTAGTTGCATCTACGGTTTAGGAATTCCCTCAGAATACCTTAAAGCCGCTATTCCCTTTCAAGTCGGGCTGGAAGTCAACCAACGGGAAATACTGAAAGAATTGGTATCAGTTCAGTATAGCCGTAACGATGTGGAATTGGGTCGGGGGCGTTTTCGTGTCCGGGGTGATGTGTTGGAAATTGGTCCAGCGTATGAAGACCGAATCATTCGCGTGGAGTTTTTTGGTGATGAAATTGACGCTATTCGTTACGTTGACCCCGTGACAGGTGAAATTATCAAGAGTGTAGAAGCTTTGAATATTTACCCTGCGCGTCACTTTGTCACTCCTGAAGAAAGATTAGAAGCGGCTTGCGATGCGATCGCAGCAGAACTCAAAGAGCGCAAAGCACAATTAGAGGAAGCAGGGAAATTACTCGAAGCGCAACGTATAGACCAGCGGACGCGCTATGACTTGGAAATGTTGCGCGAGGTGGGTTATTGCAACGGTGTGGAAAACTATTCCCGCCATTTAGCAGGACGCATTGCAGGCGAACCACCCGAGTGTTTGATTGATTATTTTCCCAAAGATTGGCTGTTGGTGATAGACGAATCTCACGTTAGTGTACCGCAGATACGCGGGATGTATAATGGCGACCAAGCACGCAAAAAAGTGTTAATTGAGCATGGATTTCGTCTTCCCAGTGCGGCTGATAACCGTCCACTCAAGGCGGAGGAATTTTGGACAAAGGTAAATCAGTGTATTTTTGTTTCCGCCACCCCAGGAGATTGGGAACTCGAAGTTTCAGAAGGTCATGTGGCGGAACAAATCATTAGACCAACTGGAGTGATTGACCCAGAAATCATTGTCCGTCCTACAGAAGGGCAAATTGATGATTTGTTGGGCGAAATCAAAGACAGAGTTGACCGCAAAGAGCGTGTGCTGATTACAACACTGACTAAGCGCATGGCAGAGGATTTAACCGAGTATCTGCAAGACAACGGTATTCGGGTGAGGTATCTGCATTCGGAAATCAATTCGATTGAGCGAATTGAGATTTTGCAGGATTTACGCGATGGCAAATTTGATGTGTTAGTTGGTGTAAACTTGCTGCGGGAAGGGTTAGATTTACCGGAGGTTTCTCTGGTGGCGATTTTGGATGCAGATAAAGAAGGCTTTTTGCGTGCAGAACGTTCTTTGATCCAAACGATTGGGAGAGCAGCGCGTCATGTGCGAGGACAAGCAATTATGTATGCTGATAACCTGACCCATAGCATGATTAGAGCTATGGAAGAAACCGAGAGGCGTCGCAATATTCAGGAGGCTTACAACCGGATGCACGGAATTACACCACAACCGATTGTGAGAAGATCGCGTAATGCAATTTTGTCTTTCTTAGAAGTATCGCGGCGATTAAATGCAACTGAGTTAGAAACAGTTGAGCAACACATCGATGAATTTCCTTTAGAAGAGATTCCAGGGTTTATTACCCAACTGGAAGCACAGATGAAAGAAGCAGCCAAAAAACTAGAGTTTGAGGAGGCGGCGAAGTTGCGCGATCGCATTAAGCAGCTGCGGGATAAATTGGTGGGACGTTAATTAGCTCTTCTGTAAGAACCCAAAATACGATTGGTGATGTTGTTATATCATGTGCGGTTATATAGCGCTTTGCAACCCTTGTAAGCTACACCAAAGAAATATTGAACCACAGATGGACACAGATGGACACAGATAAATAATTACTTCATTCAATTGAGTTGCGCTATGTAATCGGCAGGAAGTTCGTAGTGAGGACTTTAGTCCTCTTGAGTGATCAAGCTAGGACTGAAGTCCTTACCACAAATAAATTTTATTATGGGCAATTAAGCAAACATGATGTGATATGGACTCTCAAATTCAGGCATACCTGCGATTTGCGGCAAGCCGCGAACGCAACACAGAGCGAATTGGCCCATTCCTGGCGACTTTTACCCCGCACAATGACAACCCCTTCCTCAACTACGCTATTCCCGACGATGTTGCCACACCGTCGTCTGCTGACGTTGTTGCTCTGATTACCGCCTACGAACGACGTTCGCGGATACCACGCCTCGAATACATTCCACATCTCGCACCAGTTGTTGAGGGCGCGCTGTTAACTGCTGGCTTCGTGGTTGAGGGGCGTCTTGAACTCATGACCTGCATTCCTGGTTCAGAGCAGATTCTGCCCTTGCCTCCAGATATCGAATTGGTCGTGCCAGTTACTGACGCTGAATTGCTCGCCACCGTTGCAGTTCAAAATGAAGCCTACGGCGCTCCCCCGCCAGGTTCTGATGCTGTCGCGCGACTTCGGGCGAGCTTGGCAGCAGGACAGATTGCAGTCCTTGCCCGGGTTACGGCGACAGGCGAACCCGTGGGAGCTGGGGTGTGTTCTGTGCCGGATAGTGGGATGACTGAGATTGCAGGTATCGGCGTCCGTGTTCCCTTCCGCCGACGCGGTGTGGCAGGCGCGCTTACAACGCGGCTAGTGCGTGAAGCCTTCGACGTGGGCGTTTCCGTGGCTTTCCTAATGGCGGCTCACGAAGCAGAAGCGCGGATCTACATACGCGCAGGATTCTCCTCAATCGGAGAAATTCTGCACATTTCGCGCCCGCGTATGTAGTAGGGGATGTTCAGTGGTATGTCTGTCCAAATGTCAATACGGTTAGTTAAGAATTACTGCTGTTGGATATTCGTTGGTTGCTCAGGATAAGATTCTTGTGGAGATTCTTGCGGAGATTCTTGTGGCTGAGGATTGAGGTATTCCCGCCATGATCTAATTTGTTCTCTGGCGGCGCTATAAGCAGCAGTCCCTCGTGGAATTAGCCTGGCTGTCTCAATCGCTCTAGGAATATCAGACTCTCCTTGAGCGCGGGCTATATCTAACAATTGCTCACTCCATTGGTCAATAGCGACATTAGCATCACCGCGTAAGGAACTACCATCCGGTAGTCTATTTGCGATCCTAATTGCCTCAGCCAAGGCTTCTGGAGTTCCAGTTACGGCGACTTCCCGTGCTTTCTTCCAGTTTTCTCTAGCACGAATTTGCCCTTGCCAGTCATCTATTGCGGCTTGCGCTTCACCGGAAAGTGCTCGTCCTGAGGCAATTTGTTGAGCTGTTGCAATAGCAGAGGGTAAATCGCCAGCGTTAGCTAAGTCTTTTGCCCGATCTAAGTAGGGTTGGTCTTCAATACGTTGAATCTTGCCTGTCCAAGTGCCAATTTTGCTGCGTGCTTCTCGATACAATGCACGACCCCGTCGGATTTGACTTGCCTCGGCGATCGCCGCTTGTAGAGAGTTCACGTCCTCAAGCATTGCTGCCTGTTCAGCACGATCTAAATACGGACGGTCTTCGATGGTCTGTATTTGAGCAACCCAGCTAGCTATTTCTTTTCTTGCTTCTTGTCCGCGAGGGTTGTTAACAGGAATGAGTTGTGCTTCAGCAATAGCTGCTGCGTAATCGTTAATTGAACCAAGACTTGCTAGTGATCTTGCTTTCTCCAAATGGGCGACATCTTGAATTTCTAGTTGCCAGCCTGCAATCAGTGTTTGCGCTTTTTCATATACTGGTTTTGAACCATCTATTTCTTGAGCTTGGGTAATTGCCGCTTCTAAACCGGCAGTTGTTCCTAACCATGCATTCTTTTGCGCTTCAGCTAAGGTAATAAAGCCTTGTGTTTCGGGCTGCAACTTGGTGCTGAGGGGAATTTTTTGGGCTATGGCGATCGCTTCGTCTGCGTTCCGTCGCTCCAGCTTGGCTTCTGCCAACTCCAGCATTTTGCGTCCAAATTCTGGAAGAACTTCCTGAGCTTTTTGATAAACGTAACTATCTTGCTGAACCGATTCAGCCAGTTCAATCGCTTTTAGGAGATTATTTACTGTTTTATTTTCTCCGAGACCTTTTGCTTTCGTTAACTTCTCACCATCTTCTCGCGCACTGACAATCAGACGGTTCAATTGATCGTACTTAGTTGTCGTCCAATATTCATTCTTCACACGCAACAATCTGGCGGCTAGCATAAATGCTTGGTGCCACTTCTGTTCGCGCAATTGATCTTCTGCTTCTTTATAGGTGTCTTCGGCTTTCGACCATGTGGACTGCCATTTAGAAATTTGCTCTTGTGCTAATTGATAAGCAGATTCCTCTTTCGGAACTTGGTGAGCAATTTCAATCGCTTCGTCTAGCCGACCAGCTTGGAAACTCTGATCGGCTAGTTTCAGAATATCGCGTGACCACTCTTCTATCAAACGCTCAATTTCTCCACGAAGCGGGTGATTTTTTGGCAGTTCCTTTACCAAGGCGATCGCTTGTAGAAGGTCTTTCACCGTCTGCTTAGAAGCTGCTAGTTGAGCGCAATGCAATCGCACCGACGCACTTGCTAAGGGCCAGAAAATTGCTGGACAGTTTGGCGCAGATGGCAGCTTGAGTAACATCCCTGTCGCCATGAAGGCGATCGCCCCCGGAACCAACGCTAACAATAACGTCCACAATACCCAGCTTTTGGTCCATTTGGGCAATTGCCAAGTACCTTTACTGATTGAAACTGTTTCTTTTGGATCCTTTTCTACAGGTATTTCTTCTAAATCACTTTGTTCGGAGCGTTTCACGACCGACTTGAAAGTAGAACCAGTAGCTGGGACACCAGACGCATGAGTTCCACTAAGTTGTTGCTTTCGGGATGCTCTAGTCATATTATTATCTGGCTCTCTTGCTTCGCCTGGTAACCAACTTTCTGGTATGTCCCGCTCTGTCATTTCTCACACCAAAATAATAGAATAGTGATCTGTTATAGATCCAAACTTTTGCCCTTGCCATAGTAACTTTTTCTCTTAAGAAAAAGCTACTTTTTACACGATCATATTTCCTCCACTTATACCATGCATATCTATTTTTTAAAGTCTTTCTTTATACTTTATACTTGAGCTGAAGCCTCTGCTTGTAAATCTACAATAAGTTGAGCCAAGTCATCTCGACTTGCCTGGTAAACTGTACCACAAAAATGGCAAGTTGCCTCAGCCCCATTATCTTTGACAATCATGTCTTGTAGTTCTGCTTCACCCAACATTTTCAGTGCTCCTAGTACGCGGTCAAACGAGCAACCACAGTGGTAGCGTAGAATTTGAGTTTCCGGAAATATAGCAAGCTCCATATCTCCCAGTAGGTCTTGAAAGATCTCTGTCAATGATTTGCCTGCTTGCAACAAAGGTGTAAACCCTGATAATCCGGCAACCCGTGATTCGAGAGTTTCTACTAAGTCTTCGTCTCTAGCAGCTTTCGGCAGAACTTGCACCAGTAACCCTCCAGCAGCCGTCACCCCGGTTGCTCCTACAAAAACCCCTAAAACCAGAGCTGAAGGTGTTTGTTCCGAAGTGATCAGGTAGTGAGCTACATCGTCCCCAATTTCACCAGAAACGAGTTCTACCGTACTGGAGTATGGGTACCCGTATCCAACATCGCGGACAACGTAAAGAAAACCGTTACCAACTGCACCGCCAACGTCAAGCTTACCTTTGCTATTCGGAGGCAGTTCCACATCTGGATTTTCTACATAGCCGCGTACTGTTCCATCTAACCCTGCGTCTATCAATATACCACCCAAAGGTCCATCGCCTTTCACCCGGATATTGACTCTAGACCCAGATCGTTTCATACTAGAAGCCATCAACAAGCCTGCTGTCATGGTTCGACCCAGTGCGGCCGTTGCCACATAGGAAAGCTTATGACGTTGTCGTGCTTCTTCTGTCAAGCGTGTGGTAATTGCACCGATTGCACGAATTCCGCCTTCAGCTGCTGTGGCGCGAATTAATTGATCCGCCATGAAAAAAACCTATGCCTTTAATGTCTTAGCGAAATTCCCTGCTTTTTGCATGGGAATGATAGTTCTCTTAGTATAACAAAACTTAACTTAAACATTTGCAGCAAGGAGTGAGCGACAATCATGCTATTAGGCAAGTGAAGCTAACAGTTAAGCTCAAGTTTGTCAACCAAAAGAAGGTTAAAGCAAAGATGTTTGCTCAACTGGAGAAAGAAAATACTCGCCCTCGCAAACGAATTGCTATCTATTCGCTACCGCAAAGTAATTAAAGTCTCCTGCTGCCTAAACATCAAAAACTTGTTCAACTTGTGGAACGCTAGGTAATAGGAAAAAACATCATTTTAACTGTCCTAATGGTCATTATCATAATGCAGACCATAATGCTGCTGTGAATTTATCTTGGTGGATAGGCTTTACAAAAACAGCGAGTTGATATGATTTTGATTTCCGTCCCTCATTAATGACGAGTTGTACTAAGAATCCCCAGCATTTCATGCTGGGGAGTGTAAATTTTTTATTACCAATCCCAGTAGCCATGAGATGCTACAGGGAAAGAATATGCGGCTTTAGTTATTGGTTATTGTTTCATTACGGTCTTGGCGGAATGCGAAGCACTTGCCCAGGTACAAGCACGGTCGGGTCAGATCCAATCACATCTCGATTAGCCTCGTAGATGAGATTTAACAGATTGCCATTTCCATAAGCTCTCTCAGCTATCAAAAATAGATAGTCGCCCTGTTGCACAAGATATGTTTGACCAGGTACTGGTGTAGTGTTCCTTCCAGTATTGGAATGTAAAGTATCTGCCCTACTATAAGCGAGTTAGGGTTAGGTCCAATCACATTTTTGTTAGCGTCGTAAATTACTCTGAAAAAACTCTCATTACCGTAAGCTCTCTGAGCTATCTTCGACAGATCGTCACCTTGTCCCACAACATATGTTCTGCTAGGTATGGGTTGTTGAATTGGCGGAGTGGGGAAATTTCGAGGTTGGTTAGGCAAGTTCTTCAGGAAACTGATACTTGGCGAGAAAAAGTACTCACCCCCCTTGAGTGTGACAAAATTTGCAAAGTTGACATCGACTTTCTTGGTTGGTTGATCCCGCTCTTTTAACCAATTTTGGGGTGGCTTCGGCTCTTCTTTAATCAGGGGGTCACTCTGACCAGGTAAGCTTTGACCACTCACTGCATCCAATCCGGTCTTGTCGTAATTTTTATTTTCTACATTGCGGGACTTGGACATATCGGGTTCAAGGAATCTGGGATTGTTGCTCCAGAACCGCTGAATAAACTCAAACTGTTCCCAGATATCGGACTGGTAGCACATGAATAGCAACCCAACACCACCCTTGGGTAGATTATCGAGGTTGCCAGAGAAGTTGCTGAGTAGTCCATAGGTCATTCCGCGCCGCGCAATGCGATGTCCAAGCTCCTGATCTTTGCTTTGGGCAAAAGGTCCACCTTTTCTGACCGATTCGTTTCGGGGATTGGTCGTGCGAAGATGCGACTGGAATGGGCATTTTAGTCCAGCAGGATCGCTAGAATAGCTAAAGTTATTTAGGTTAGTACCCCCGTCACTGGACTTGATAACAAGTGGAGTGCCATCTTCAAAACGTCCCACTGCCATTGCACCAGCCAGCTTAGGAGAAATCCCTAATGCTTGACCCAAGGCAACTTCAGCCTTTTTGAATCCTTGAACATTTTGCTCAAGTTTGCGAAAGACAAGAAAACTACCAAAGCTAACATTTTGAGTGCCAAAAGGATCTGGAATCAGGACAAGATTGAGTGGTGCGCTGAAAAGTTTTTTAGCGGTGTCGCCTTCTTCCAGGTCTACATCTTGCTTGAAAAAGAGCGGTTGACCGATACCATCTGTAAAGCCAAAATGCTCAACAACACTCTTTTCTGGAGAATTTTGAAACTCTCGACGTACGGTATTGGCTCGTTCGATAGTGGCTATCGTCGCAATATCCTTCAGATTTTGAAGAATTTCTGATTCTTTATTACTCAGTTCTGTTGGATTGTTAGCTGCGATGATTACCAATGCATCAATTTCCGCCTGGAATCCTGGCTCCCAAGCGCTAACTGACGGGTCTATAAGTGCGTACTGTCGCGTCTTCATACCGTTTTGGAAGACATCAGCGTAGTCATTGTTAAGTTGGTTTTCGGTAGGGTTAGGTTTTGTTCGTTTTTGAAGATTGGCACCTTTCGGTTGAATAGAATCAGGGAAACCTAGTTTTTCGTAGCCTGAGGAAGATAAAGAGAAGTGTACAAATAGACCACCATCAATTTTTTTCTCCCTCCAAGCAACAGCATCATCTAACTGCTTTTTGGCTGATGTAATATTTTGAGCGGCAAATTGAGCGATCCATTGCCTAAGTGCAGCAAGTTTGTCTGGATTTTCCCTGGTATTGGGAAAAGTTAAGAAAATCTGTACAGAGTTGTTTCTTCCATGTGGTTTGAGAATGTTGCCTTGCAAGTCTTGAAGAACATCTTGATATTCTTGTTGGGTATGGTCAATTGGTTCAAAGTTGGAATTGAGGTCTAATGGCATTATTCACTCCTGAAATAACTAAGATGCTTTGTGTACTTTTCGATTAAGCGATCGCCTTGCTGTTACGGTTAGATTCCCGACTTATTGAAGAAGTCGGGAAGGAACGCAACGAGCGATCGCGCTCAAAGTGTTCTAATCGAGGTCTTTGACTGAATCGCAACTCAAAGAAGGCTCTACCTTGGCAGAATCCATATTCGAGGTGATGCTTACAACCACGCAACGCTGATTGGTTGGATTAACTCCACTTGGGTCTAACGTTGCCAAATAAACTTTGTAATGATTGGTGTAGTTTCTTCCAAACGTCGGTTCACCTCGACGGACTTGCATAATCGTTTCTTTCTCACCGAGTACTGTTGAGGCAACCTCAACACACTTCTCGATTAAGCGATCGCGCTGTACTGTGTCCTTACTCATGGTTATTTATCTCCTAATTACAATTCCTTAATCTGAATGTTGCGGAACTGAACAACCTCGGTATGGCACTGCAAGCCAATGAAACCTTCAGAACGCTTTTTCTTACCGTCGCTGGGATCGGCAAATCCTAGGAGTTCCGGGAAGGTTCCTGCACTGATCAATTGGTTATTCAGTTTGACCTCAATTTCATTGCCTTGAACTCGGATTTCATAGCTGTTCCAGTATCCTGGTTTACCAGAGTTGCGGGGGCTGATTGCCTTAGAAGCTGCTTTTTGAGCCGGGAAAAGCTCGTATACCGCGCCTGTCTTGTGTAGAGGGCTACCGTAAATGTTATTGGGAAAGTCGTAAGCGCGCTCATCGATTTGGATTTCGGTGCTGGAGTGATAGAAGTTATCATCAAGAGCCTTGGGTTCTAGTGTTCGCAGGAAGATACCAGAGTTGGCTTCGATGTCAAAGGCTTTCCACTCCAACTTCAGAATGAAATTTTTGAATTTCTTGCGAGTAAACCAAAGAACACCAAGTCCGACGCTCTTATCACCAACACCTGCACCCAACACAGGAATACTTTGATTTTGCACATCAAAGAAGTTTTGGCTACCTGATGTCGCTATTTCCCAGCCATCAGCCTTGAAGTTGCCGCGATAAAGGCTTTCAAACCCTTCTTGGTTGCCAACATTCGCAACTTCGGTGTAGCGTTCAATAATTGAGCGAGCAACCTTACGAGATAAAGCTAGCCCTGTAGGTACAGGATTCGCAGAACCAACGGTGGGGAAAATAGACTGATCTACGCAATAAGCATTAGATACGTGGTGGAAACGACCATTCACATCGGTGACTGACTGGGTATAGTCTGTACCCATCCAGAGAGTGCCAGATTCGTGATAGGTAGTGCCTAGACCATCTTCTCCGCCTTCTGTGTTAATGAACTGAATCGGCGCGTTGTCATTGGTTTGCGTGGCAGATCCTGGTGGCTGATTAGCTAATGTCTCGATAAAGGCAAAAGCAGCCTGTGCCTGAGCAACGCGAACTTCTTTGTCGGCTGGCGTTTCCACCAAACTTACGAAGGCTTTAGGAACACGTAAGTTTTCGCCGTTAGTGTAAACATCATCTCCTGTACCGCCGAATGTATTGACACCAATCCAACTAAAGTTGTTGGTTCCAATTGGGGTGGTTTTGTCGCCAAAGGTTTCGCCGCAGGTGCGAATACTGAGAACAACTTTGCCCTCCATCGTGCCTTTTGTTTGTGCCGCGAGAATTCGGTAGTATTCATCATAGTTAGGAATCATCCGGTAAAGGAACTCTTCCGGATTACCGTTGGCTCCTGGGAAAGCTGGGTCATTCAAGCTTGGTGCTGCATAAAACTGAAAGTGAAACTGTCCGGGACCTTTTGGGGTTTGTGTTGTGCCTCTGACGTGCAACGCGGCTGTCTGTAATTCGTTGTCTAGTTTGTCAGGAACGCCCAAAGCAGCACGAGTTACCTTCCATATGAAGTTGCCCCGGACGTGAACCATCAAGTTTCGTCCCATCAATTCTGAATTCGGTGCCAGTTGTTGAGGACGGGGAAATGAATTCAACGCCAGTCGGGTTGAGTTGATGGTATTGCCTGCAATCACTACTACGGCTCTAGAACTGAGATTCAGGCGTACCACGCGGGCTTTACTTTTGTTGTCGGGTTCAAACGGATCTTTCAGCGCTACCACAACCTGGGTAACAACGCCATTGACCGTTTCTAACTTGAGAACTTCGACGTTGGGAACTAGGAATAACCGCCGCTTTTCATTATTGCTGTTGGTGTTATCGTTGTCGCGACGAATTGCATCGAGCAGCAAAGGTAGACTGCTGAATTTGTCCATACTGAACAAACCGGAACCGGGCGACTGACCCATCACCGCGATTGGCGGATCTAGCACTTCTTTGAGCAACGGTAGGCGATCGCGCTTTTGCTGTAGGACATCTTTTGCCCGATCCTTGAGGATGTCGAATAGTTTGCCGTTAATAAAGTCGGCAGTGGGCTTGGCACCAATTTCGTGCTCGATGAATTCATAGCCGTCAGCTTTATCTTTGAGCAGTAGATAATCCGTTACCTCAGCGGGCCATTGCTGCAAATCCTCTTGAACCAACCGTGGCGTCCAACCACCCCAAAACAACGACTTACCACCGACACAACGGTGATGTTTATTGAAGTTATGGTGATTGGAATAACTATCTGGTTCAACGATGTTTTTCTGCGAATCTTCAACTAATGTTTCGTTAACAACGTTGAACAACCCACCCACACGAGTGAGATTTTGGAAATGTTCGCTGATCAGAAATGGTCCAGATTCTAAGACGAGAACGCGCGGTCGGTCTTGCTGGTTTGCTAATTCCTCGCCGAATTCAAACAGCTTGGAGGCGCAATATGCACCGTACATACCTGAGCCAATGACTACCGCGTCGAACTCACCACCTGCTTGTGCTGCTAAGATTTCTTCCCAGGTATTGCAAACGAAACGAGCAACTGCATCTAATGAGAATGTCGTTCTTTGCAAATCGGGTGTTGGCAAGGGCTGTCCTGAATCAACTAGCCTGTTTAAGGGCATGGGAATTCTCCTTGATCATGATTTGTTTTCAAGAAAACTTGAGTGCAATCTTGTTATGCATCCAAGTCTGGTGCAACGAAGCCGATGCATCCCTCAGTGGGACGCTGTTTCTTAAGTAAATGCAGTCAAACAGTACTTATGCAGTTTCCACTGCAACTGACTGTAACGCCGCAGTTGCCCGGAATCTTTGCAATACTAAAAAAACAACTCTCTTGCGCTTCTCGCAATCCTCGAAAAATGCTGGGTAATTTTCAACAAAGCCAAATACGGATAGAAGTTGATGCATCGGCAACTGCAATTCACGACAGTCTGTTGCGTCCTACGGAACTAGAAAAATGGCTTCCCACAGGTCGCTTTGCCTCTGGAATGCCACAAGAACTGCATCCTGGATTCGAGTTTACCACCCGGATCGGACCAGTCTCGATTCATCATCAAGTGGATGTGGCACGTCCCAACTGCCTGCGTTTATTGCTGAGTCAAGGAATAGACGGTTTTCACGAATGGTACTGGGGAGAAGGTTGGGTGCAGTCTCGTCTAGAAGGAGTGACAATTCTACCGCTTTCTTTGGGACAAACTCTAAATTTGCTGAGTTTGCGTCAGTTTTTAACGACAAAAAAACGATAACTAAAAAACCCAGTTTGTGAGATACTCCACACACGTTCCCTAACTACAGGTACAGTGTGGGTTTCTCAACCAGTCCGGCTACTTAGAAATTAGTAATTCAAATTAGTCTTTAATTTGAGTTAGTTTTAACTTTTACTAAGTTTTTAACCTTTGTTCGCGTAAAAGGGTATCAGACCATACAGCATCTTCTGGTTTTAAGGGTGGTACTAGTTCTTGATTATAATCAATTGCTAAGTAATATCTTGCACGTTTATATATAGCATGCAATAAAGATTGCAAATCTAAAATCGGCTCTATATCTTCTGTCTGTAAAGGTAATGGAAATACAGGAATTGGTTCTCTGATGCTAAAGCCGTATAATTTAGCTTGTGGACGTGTTTCACTTTTGCTCACAATATTTTGATAATCTGTGACAGGGAATTCCCCTAAAATTGACATGGGTTTTCCACTTCTGAGTAAATCAATTTCTACTAAATGAGTAAGACTCACTAAAACTTTTTTGCGTTTCAGTTCATAGGCTTTTCTACCTTCGCCTGGACGTTTATTTTTAGGAGATAAAACTTCGATAGAAGTAACAACAAAACCTGTAGAAACTTCACGAATTTCTAAGTATTTTTCCGTAATGTGTTCTGGGAAAGGTATCATCACCGTAATACCTTCTGATGTGGATGTTTGGATAGCAGTTGATGAGTCCTGCTGCGGTGATGTTTGTTGAGAAAAAACAGAAACATCAGGTATACCAACTAGTAGAGAATCTGAATCATCACTTAAATATGTACGTTGTTCAATTGCGACTCGATATTGTGGGGGAATATTTTCCTCTATAGTATCTGCTATGGCTGTAATGAATCGATGATGTACTTCTGACCAAAATACAGGATTTTCTAAATAAGGATTCATCCCGGGAAATGGAGAATTCATACTGAAGTGAGGGATTGGGGGATGGGATAATTCTAAATTAACGGGCTAGTTTCTGGGGAATTAGGTAAGTAACCGCCATTAGCGAACTTAGCTTGAATTGCAGCTACTTCGCGCTCAATTTCTATGGGAATTTGTTCAACTATGACTTTTAGGCTGTTAATATTACGCTCGAACTCTTCTTTTTCTGTAGTATTAAACAGTTTCAACTGCTTAAACTCAGGTTCATCCAATTCATTGGCTTTGACGCAGTTCCGTCAAAATCGCCGTAATATCAGTTGCCTCTTTTGCAGCGCGATCGCCTAAATCTCGTTGTAAACTTTTAGTACTGTCTTGAAGGCGCGCCTCGAATGCTTGCATTAAAGACGATGCGTAACTATCCCATAACTGGGTCAATCTCTGTGTGATATTTTCCAGCGCAATTGAGTTAGAAAAGGTACGTTGCTCATCTCGAACGATAGGCGATGCGGAGACTTTGCACTAAAATCACCAAAGATGCAACTGCCATCAATCCACCCCAAAACCAGTAAGGTAACAATAACCGCTGCTGTATTTGCGCTGTATCCGAAAGTCCCAACGGACCAGCACTATAGCTAAATAAATAGTCAAGTTGATGATACGTACTCACGCAAGCTTGTACGCCAAGAAATTGAACAGTAAACCCCTGCACCCAACGCGGAGCTTTTAAGGCAATACCCAGGATAATTAAACCCAGTAGGGGAATTGCCACGATTCCAAACAGCGATCGCACCCAAATTATTGTTGAAACGAGTAAAAAACCACCTAAAATTTTTAAACTCAGGTTTGCCGCCTTAAAACTGCGGGAAGCCAGAATCAAAGCTGCACCAGCAATCGGTGGTCCCATTGGTCCTGCGGCTGCAACTAAAGCCGGACCAATTGGTGCCAAAGACAAGGACATGGCATAACTTGCTACACCGGAACCGTTGCCAAAAATCTCCAGTTTCCGAAACTGTCCGCCCAATAGCATTGCCATCAAGCCATGACCCATTTCGTGAAACCAAGTTGCCAAGATGGTGAATGGGTATAAAATGTAATTACCTGCTGGTACTTGCCACAGTATAACGGTGGCGATCGCTGCGGCAATGAGCCACGTCAGCCCCATGCGGTCAACTGCTGGCGGCGCTTCTTTTGTTAGCAAGGGTTCAAAATCTTTCCCAAGGCTGCTCATGGGTCACTTTCCTTAACGTATTCACGCTACTGCTTTTGTTGCAGTTTTATCCATGCTAACTACAGTTTGTGCCTGGCGGCGACTATCAACCACCAGACACAAATCATTTTTGAATCTCTACTAGTACAGTACGGTCGAAATAAACCGACCATTTATAACAGGTCAAAAGCTAGGAAAAAAGGACTTTTGAACGCCACTCATGGGACTGTGGGGAAACCATGAGAGGCAAACGCCTGGCTCGGGAAACCGTTCGGCTGAGCGCTCACGGCGAAGCGCTCCCGCTCGCTGCCCTGCCTTACCCAAGCGCTGGCTCCTTTTGACCCCTTCCCGGGTATTTCCTCGCCAGAGGCTGCGCCAACGCCAGTCGCCTGGGCGTGGGAAACCCTCCTGCATAGCGGTGGCTCACTTTTGACTTACAAAGGTAGCGCTACTAGAGCCTTCCTTATACAAGTTGAAACAGGAATGTTACCATGTCTCCTTTACCCAAACTTATGCGATCACCTGGGCGTAGGCGGTGCCGATTTCCTGGTAATAGGGGCAAGTTACTTGATGTAGGTGCCATTGGCACTTCCGACATCTCTTCGATGTAGTGGGCGTCTCCCTCTACGCGAATATCGGCATGAATCCGCGAAACAATTTCCGAATTTGGAAATCCTGAAACATCTACATCTGGGGGGATGCGATCATTAGGCTTGCCTACATGAATAACAGAGAGGTTTTGCGGCAATTCAATTTCCCTATCTGTTTGGATGTGAAGCAGCCGTGCCGTCACTTGTTGCAACTGAGTTCTAGAAGCAGATGGTACAACTGTGGGCGGTGGAGTTTGGGTTGGGGGTGGAGGGGTGGGGCGGAGAAATCCGGTGCTGGAGGTGGAGTGGGTGGTGCGGATAGATCCGGTGCTGGGGGTGGAGTGGGTGGTGCGGATAGATCCGGTGCTGGGGGTGAAGTGGATATTGGAGGTGGTGCAGCGACGTTTGAAGGCGGGGGGCTACTTTGTGTGACTTCCGATGGATCAGGAACCGAAACCGCTGTTGGTGGTAAGGATGCGGAATTAGGGGAGGTGTAATTAGCAGTACTTACCCCTATGGGTTGTGGTTGTACAAGAGGATCAGGGTTAACAAAGGGTGGTAAATCTGGTGGGAGATCAGGTGCGACGGTTGCGGCAACACCAGTGGGAGCACCTGCACGCAGGTTATAACCACACTGACCGCAAAAAGCTGCATCTGCCTGCACGTTTGCCCCACAGCTGGGACAGTTAGTAGTAGCTGGTAATGGGGTGTAGCAAGCTTCACACTGGACAGCGCCGTCTGGGTTTGGGTGATTGCAATTAGGGCAGACGATCATGAGGTTAAGCCTTTGTTGAAGTTCAATCGTAAAATAGTGCTAGCAAGCAGAGGGGCAACTCTGGCTTCCGATTTTAACAAGTACGTTTGAAGGCTGAAGTATGAAGTATTAAGTCATGAAGTGTGATTAATTTTTCATCCTTTATACTTCATCCTTCGTGCTTTATCCTGCATCCTTATTTGAGGTCACTTCCTGCTGCTGAATCTAGCAACCACCAAAGTTCTCCTTGAGGTTGAATCAAGCGCGATGGGTAAGTGAATTCATCTGCCACTGGTGCAAAAATTTGAGCAAGAGCTGGTTTTTTATTGGCACCAGCAACTATAAAGATAACGCAGCGAGCAGAGTTAATGAATGGGTAGGTGAAGGTGATGCGGGGGTTTCCATCTTTGTTCCCTACAGTAATCAGCTTATCTGTTACTTTTAAGGCTTCCGTATGCGGAAACAAAGATGCGGTGTGAGCATCATCTCCCATTCCTAATAAAATGACATCCAAAGAAGGCAACTCGCCTGGTGAGGAGTGAAAAAATTCTTGCAGATGTCTTTCGTACTGAGCCGCTGACACTGCGGGGTCAGTTTCATTTGTAGGTATGGCGTGGATGTTACCCGTTGGGATATCAACGCGATCTAACCAAGCACGACGCGTCATCAGTTGATTGCTATCTGGATGGTCGGGTGGGACGTAACGCTCATCTCCCCAAAACACGTGAATTTTATCCCAGGGCAGTTTTTGGGTAGAGATTGCTTCGTACAACGGTTTCGGTGTGCTGCCACCAGACAGGGCAATGGTAAATTGCCCTCGCTCTTGAATAGCAGTTTCTATCTTGGACAGGATCAATTCTAGCGCGCGTGCAATTAGCGCCCCTTGATCTGGAAGAACTTCAACTTTTTTGCTCATCCCTTCATCATTACATTAGCGACTTCCAGCATTACAATAGCGAAATTCTGACAATTTCCCTTTTTACTTTTTGAAACTTTTAACATCATGTCTATGAGTTCAACAGAGCTTGAGTGGGCAGTTGTAAAAATTGTCGCCAAAATTTAACAAAAATATTTATTCAAGTTACCAAAAAAGTGCTATTTGCTGACTTTTCAGCGCTGCATAATTTACACTCAGCAATCAACACTCTCAAGAGCCCTGATACAGATCATTCCAGTCTGGGATCGCTTCTTGTTGGGCGATTAACAATTCTTGAATTCCTTTTTCGGCAAAATCTAGTAGATGATTGAGTTGAGTACGACTAAAACTACCGGATTCAGCAGTTCCCTGAACTTCAATTATCCCCAACTGCTGATTCATCACCACATTAAAATCTACCTCAGCCGTGACATCTTCGATATAATTGAGATCCAAAAATGGCTCTCCCTGCAACAACCCGACAGAAATAGCTGCGACCTGTCCAATCAGGGGCGATCGCTTTAATACTCCCTGCTGCAACAATTTTGAAATTGCATGAGCGATCGCCACAAACCCTCCTGTAATCGCTGTTGTCCTAGTCCCAGCGTCTGCTTGCAACACATCTGCATCCACAGTCAGCGTACGTTCTCCCAAGGCACCTAAATCCAGTGCTGCTCGTAAGCTACGTCCAATCAAACGTTGGATTTCTTGAGTTCGTCCAGACAACTTCATGAATTCTCGTTCTTGTCGTTGCGGCGTAGCCGATGGTAACATTCTATACTCTGCCGTGAGCCAACCTTTGCCAGTTCCTTCTAGAAACTTGGGAACTCCCTGTGTAACGCTGACACTACAAAGGACTTGAGTTTCACCACATTTTGTGAGAACGGCACCAGGAGCAAAGCGGGTGAAACCTTGCTGAAAGCTAATAGGACGTAATTGGTAGGGTTGCCGACCGTCTGGACGCTGCCAAGCCATTGAGTTTGCCTCAAAATTTTTATATACGATACAGCCGCTTACACTTTGTGTATTACGGTTTAAGTCTTTTTAAAGAACAACTTAATATTTCACATCGTTAAATTATCAGATAAAGGCATCGCAAGTATTTTGAATTTTATGGGGATAAAGCGTATTTTCTCTCAATTATTAATGATTAAAGAGAACAACATACCCTATTCGGGGGTTGAGAGCAGAGTGACTATGTTTTGCTGCACGGCTTCTGGTAACTGGTCACCGTTGATAGTCAACAAGCGCCGACGACGGTCGTAGTATTCTAGGATGGGAATGGTACGGTCATAAAATATTTCTACACGACGCTGGACGATTTCCGGTTGGTCATCTGGCAGAGAACGCCCTAGTAAACGACTCACCATAACTGCTTGTGGGACTTGTAAATAAATTGCCCAGTCTAAATTGTGCCCTAGATTGTCCAACAAAAAGTCAAGTTCTTCAGCTTGAAACGCTGTACGGGGATAACCTTCTAACACCCAACCACGGTTAAAATCCGGCTTTTTTAACCGAGTCTGGATGAATGAAATGATCATTTCGTCCCAGACAAGTTCTCCCGTCTCCACGTATGGCTGTGCGAGATGACCGAGGTTGGTAAAGCCTGCGCTCGGGCGTAATATCTCACTAGTGGAGATCACAGGAATATCAAAGTATCTGCAAAGCCCTTGTGCTTGAGTGCTTTTCCCTGAACCCGAACCTCCTAAAATCACTAATCTCACAACCATTCACTCCTGATTTTGTCAAATTCAAAACGTTATCCATCTGTTTTGCCACCGGCGGGAAATTTCACTTCTCCAAAATAAGATTTTCTTATGAAATCAGTTTAATCGCTGACTGTAAATATTCTCCGCGTCAAAGCGTCTGGTGTGCCTGATGGGTCTGACATAGCAATAAGCAATCAAATGGACTTGATCTCAGACTCTCACAGCCATCCTCCCAGTTTTTTTGATTGATTTGTCCTTTCAGTTACGTGTTCTCATTTTGACAACTACTTTCCGGCAAAAGACAAGAATTTCAGTTTCCATAACTCTTGACTTCAGCATAAACCTAGTGTTTGACTAAGAATGCGGCTTGGCAAATACATTACATATTGTCAAAAACAGCTAGATAATACAGGTGGATTTGCCAGAACCACCCTAAGCAAAAACACTTTATACTTTTGTATTTTTTGAAACATTTTTATGGTTGCTCAGCTAGAAACCCCAAGCTTAAATTTGACCCTCAGCTTACCATATTCGATTGAAGGGCTGATACAAGTTTTCACTAGCTCTCATCGTAGCTTTTTTACTAGTATCATGGCTCAAGCACTGAGAATTGCTGGTCAAGGCACACCAGTATTAATAGTACAGTTTCTCAAGGGTGGCATTCGTCAAGGACACGAAAACCCCATCCAACTCGGACAAAAATTAGATTGGATTCGTGGTGATTTGCCTCGTTGTATTGATACACCACAGTTGGACGAAACCGAAACGGAATCCCTACAAAAGTTGTGGCGACATACACAAAAGGTCGTCTTTGAGGGTAAGTATTCTCTCGTTGTATTAGATGAACTCAGCTTAGCCATCCATTTTGGCTTAATTCCTGAAACAGAAGTTTTAGCATTGCTGGCAAAACGGCCTTCCCACGTCGATATTATCCTTACAGGACCAGAAATCCCTCAGTCTATTCTGGAAATAGCAGACCAAATCACCGAAATCCGTCGCAGTCATCAACCGTAATTCACTGTAGGAGTATGTCACTTCATCAGGACTGTTCTCTAATGAACTATGTTCGCGCTATTCTAGTATTTCGGTTTCAATTAGCAGCAGACTAGTGATTAAGAACGACATTTGGATTACTCAAAAGGCTCACAAGGGTATGATTTCGCCCTTTGAGCCAAGCCTGATTCGAGAAATAAAAATCAATGAAGATGAACCGTCGCGGCGTGTGATTAGCTACGGCTTATCTTCTTATGGGTACGATATACGCCTTTCTCCTGTTGAGTTCCGGATTTTCCGCCACATTCCCGGAACCGTAGTTGATCCCAAAAACTTTAATTCTCACAATCTCGAACCAACTCCACTTCATACGGATGCTAACGGTAGTTACTTTATACTGCCCGCTCACTCTTATGGTTTAGGAGTAGCTTTAGAAAACCTACAGGTTCCAAACAATATTACAGTCATTTGTATCGGTAAATCTACTTATGCACGTTGTGGTATAATAGCAAATCTAACTCCTGCTGAGGCTGCATGGCGGGGTCATTTGACCTTAGAGTTTTCTAATTCTTCTAGCGCTGATTGTCGCATTTACGCCAATGAAGGCGTGGTACAGTTGCTTTTTCTAGAAGGCGAACCCTGCGCTATCAGTTACGAAGCTCGTCAAGGTAAATATCAGGATCAACCAGAAAAAGTGACTCTAGCTAGAGTTTAATTTTTACTTATTAGAACTCGGGTGCATTAACGCAGTATAATGCACCAATTTGAGATGATGCGTTTCGGTGCAAGCAGTTGGGTAAGAGCTAAAACTCATCAAGCCTATACGCCTAACGCACTGTATTCCTGATGCGTATTGGTTTATCTTGCTCATAAATAAACTCTTGTTCGATTGACAAAGCAAGTTCTGCTTTTTGCAACTCCGTCCCTAAATACATGGCATGTTCTACTTGCAAGCCCGGACAATCTGCTGCTATTTGCTGATACAGTTGTTTTGCAGACTTAGCTGAATAACAGTTAACAACTTCTCCAGAACCAGGAGTCATTTGTTCGACAAGAATTTTACCGTCCTGCACAGTAATTACAAAACTGCCTGTGGGATCTGCATAATCTCGCTGCTGACAAATCTTTCCATACTGGGACTGAATGACTTTTTCTGCATTTTCCCAGCAGTCATCATAGATATGGGCGCTTTGACTAATGGTAATTAATGGTCCCATTTTTAATGAATGGGTTGAGCGTCTGCATATTTCATCTCGAATATGTCGTTGCAAAGCACGCAATCCCATTGCATTTGCACACCATGCAGAAAACATATCATTACTGCGGAAAGTGGCGGTTATTGAGAGTTCATTATCAACTATTCTGACCCAAATATGATTAAGGCAAGGCGGACTGTCCGTACTTTCGTGGCCGACATCCCATAAAGACATGACTACTCTTGCTGAATTAATATCAGCCACTAATTTGTCAATACAAAGCTGAATTTGGTCACAATCAAAGTGAGAACGCAAACGTTGACCATATGTATATTTGACTCCTTCTTGTTTGGGTGCATCATCTAAAATTTGTGAAATATATTCTTGAATAAAACTAGGGTCAATTGGTAAATAATTCGGTTCGGGAAAATAAAATTTTTCTGGCTCTGACGTGACAATTGCTATCAAATCAATCAATTCTTGCCATTGTCCATCATATGCAGTAGGTCGAATTGTTCCCGTTGTCTTTATTAAATGGATGATTTTTACCCAAGTTTCGGCAATGGTTTTGCCTTCAATTCTGTGTCCGTAGCGTGGTCCTGGTAGAACAGTTGGCACTACGGTAGGCATGGGAAATTCTAACGGTAAACCCCAAGGTTCAACCGCTTCTCTTTCTGCAAAAGACTTCGCCAGAGTACAAGCTTCAGCCGTTGATTTTGCTTCTTTAAACTCTATAGACTGCCGCAGTTTTTCTAAAGCATTAGCATCAACTTCAATATCAATATATCCAGGAATGGTAGAGCGAATTACATAAGCTAGCCGCCCAGTGTCGCTCAATCCTTCTTCAAAGCCATTGCGGAAAAAGTCCAGCAAGCAGCTTCCAGCACCCGCGTTTTTGTCTTCCTTTGTGGCGTTAAGGACAACCAAGTAGCGAACGTGGGGGTTAAACAGTAAATTGCGAATCAGGAAATTCAGTCCCCGTGTGGGCGAGTACAGTTGTCCAATGACTGCATACTCCTGGGGGTGCAGATGTTTGGCGATCGCACTCTTTACAGTCCATCCCGTAATCACTGCCGTTTGACCTTGACCATAAATCAGCGCTTTAGGCTTGTGCAGTGCTTTGTATTGATATTGAATTGCCTTACCTGTTGCTGTCATGGTTGGCTCAAAGTCAAAAAACCAATTTTATAGCTTATCACCACAACTGGTGCGAGTGGAGCAAATTGTTCAGAAAAGTTTAGCCAGCCAGTTTACACTGACGCGATTAACTGCAAGGGAGCGTGTAGGCTATTGGGCTTGAGCCGCACTGCGCTCCCTTGCAATCGCCTCTTTGCTCATTTACTTTACATAATTTAATAATTGGGTTACAGTTCTTTACATAGCCGCAATCATTTCATAAGGAAAATATTCATGACTGCAAGAGGTTCGATTATTGACGAAGCAGGCAAACTGAACAATTTTGCTATTGAGCCAAAGGTGTATGTTGATGCTCAAGGCGATCGCACTGGGTTTACTCCCTACGCAGAACTCATTAACGGTCGTTTGGCAATGATTGGTTTTGTATCTCTGATTGCGTTGGAAGTGTTTACAGGACATGGAATTTTTGGTTTGTTAACAAGCCTGTAGAAACTCATTTTAATCTTGGTAATTTGACATCCTCCCCAATAAGAAGCCTGACGCCGCACATTTTACGCGAAGTCAGGCTATTTTGCGTATGATACGTTTGTAAAAGCTAGCCAATAGATGGAGTATGTACGTGACTTAATACGGTAGTGTTCTTTTGTGGTAATCAGGAGTACATCTGGTATTTATGAGCGAAATGCCCAAAATTGACCGTCAAAGGGAGCATCAAGCGAACGAGCGGACATTTCTGGCTTGGCTACGCACTTCCATAGCATTGATTGGCTTTGGGTTTGCTATTGCTCGATTTGGTCTATTTATACGCCAGCTGAATTTTACTCTGACTCAACAGCAACAGGAACCAGCGCCACATCGGTTTTTCACCTCAGAAAATTTGGGTATTTCTTTGGTCATCTTTGGTATTATGACTTTAGTTTTAGCAGCCTGGCGGTACAACCAAGTTTTTTGGCAAATTGAACAAGGAAACTATCAACCCAGTAGATTTACCGTTTGGGTGATGACTGGAGTTGTGATTATATTTGGAATTCTCAGTATTCCATTGCTCCTTTTACGAACTAAAGCGCCTTCTTCCTCCTATCGACTTCCAAATCAGCCCCATTCACGAAATTTTCGTTAATTACTCAGAATTAATATGGCTTTAACTGCTTCAACGATGTTGTCACTGGGTACTCAAGCACCAGATTTTCACTTACCGGATGTGGTGTCTGGACAGACGATTTCCCTTTCCACCTTTGCCCAGAATAAAGCTCTACTTGTGATGTTTATTTGTCGGCATTGCCCATTTGTGAAGCACATAAAAGAAGAATTGGCGCAGTTGGGCAAAGATTATATTAATAAGGGTTTAGGAATAGTTGCCATTAGCACTAATGATGCCAAAAATTATCCAGATGATGCACCTGAATTATTAAAGGCAATGGCGATAGAACTTGATTTTAACTTTCCCTTTTGCTACGACGAAAGCCAAGAAACTGCGAAAGCTTACACAGCTGCTTGCACACCAGATTTCTTCTTATTTGATGCCAAGCAGCAACTCGTTTATCGAGGACAATTGGATGAAAGCCGCCCCAGCAATGGCAAACCTGTAACAGGTGCAGATTTACGCGCAGCTCTTGATGCAGTATTGGCGGATCAACCAGTTGCAGGCGAGCAAAAGCCAAGTATTGGTTGCAATATTAAGTGGAAACCTGGCAATGAACCTAGTTATTTTGCTAGTTGAAGAATGTTGAAGAAGGAGTCAGAAGTCAGAAATCAGAAATCAGAATGACACCTTAGTAGACATTCTATTTAATTTATGAAAATTGAAGACATAGATCCCCGACTTCTCTTACGAAGTCGGGGATCTAGTTTTTCACACATGATTTAGGATTGCTATATCTAGCGGTTCGGGAGTTGAGTGCAATACATCAAGAAATAAGAACCACAGATGGACACAGATGGACACAGATAAATTTGTACTTCATTCAAACGAGAAGCGCTATATTTCTTGTCGGAATCTACCCAACGATAAAAGAAAAATCCTCCTTTGCAAATCAAAAGCGATCGCAAAGGAGGAATTCGTGACTTGCTTTCAGTGTTTTACTTCTAAACTAAGGATGTAGCATCCTAGCTGAATTTCTCCTGCCCACAATTCGTATTCCACCCGCAAATGCTCGGGTAAGGGGCGTCCGTTGAGAGTCAGGCTACGAGTATAATTTCGTAAGCGAATAGCTTGGCTAAGTTGTAATGACTCACCAGGTAACCAGTAACGAGTAACACCGTAAACCCCTTGTTCCCAGTAATGACGGTAACTCAACTGATCATTGCCTTGCATGGTCATGATAACTCGGTATGGGGAAATCTCCAGCCACAATATCCGGGGAGTACTGGGGGCTTGAACGTTACCTTGCTGTTGGGAAGTGTTCTGTGTACAAGGAGGATTGTCTACTGCTTCACAATTTTTTACAGGCGGCGTGGACAAAAGTAGGTGAAATTTCTCGTGGTCTTTTTGATAAAGGGTCGCAGCAGCTTCAACAACAGACCAAACGGGTAGGTCAGTCGAAATGAGTGATAGGCACACGGGCTTGCGATGATAAGTAAGCATGGCAGCGATAAAGGCAAAAAGCCAATGACATGAAATGAATTACAAGAAGAAATTGATAAATATTGGTAGAGCAGGCGGTACAGGGAAAGCGATAGGATACTAGCGCAGTCAACGCCAGTTTCACCTAATGTCAGCTTCTGTTATAACTGTCGAAACTAGAGAAAACGCTTCTCAAAACTTAATCATTCAGCGATCTGCTTCTCAATCTCTACAAGGTCGCATCCGTGTTCCAGGCGATAAATCTATCTCTCATAGAGCCTTAATGTTGGGTGCTTTAGCCGAAGGCGAAACCCAAATTAAAGGGCTACTGTTGGGAGAAGACCCCTGTAGCACAGCAAGCTGTTTCCAAGCGATGGGGGCAGAAATTTCTGAATTGAATACTGAATTAGTGCGGGTTAAAGGCATTGGTCTGGGGAATTTGCAAGAACCAGTTGATGTCTTGAATGCTGGTAACTCCGGGACGACAATACGCCTGATGCTGGGGCTGTTAGCGTCTCATGCAGGGCGCTTTTTTACCGTAACGGGTGATAGTTCGTTGCGATCGCGTCCTATGTCCCGTGTTGTCAAACCATTACAACAGATGGGAGCAGAAATTTGGGGACGCAAAGGCAATACACTTGCACCCTTAGCAGTTCAAGGAAAGTCTCTCAAAGCAATTCATTACAATTCTCCCATCGCCTCCGCCCAAGTGAAATCCTGCATTCTGCTTGCAGGTTTGGCAACTGAGGGAAAAACTACCGTCACAGAACCATCACTTTCGCGTGACCACAGCGAACGGATGCTACGGGCATTTGGGGCAGACTTAGTCACTGACCCCGAAACCAACAGCGTCACCATCACTGGACCGACTCAACTTTACGGGCAAACAGTGATTGTTCCAGGAGATATCAGTTCAGCTGCTTTTTGGTTAGTAGCTGGGGCAATTGTACCAGATTCGGAACTGGTCATTGAAAATGTCGGCGTGAATCCTAGCCGCACCGGCATTTTAGAAGCTTTAGCGATGATGGGAGCAGACATCCAGCAGGAAAATCAGCGGGAGGTTGCTGGGGAACCGGTTGCTGATTTACGGGTGCGTTCGAGTCGTTTGACAAGTTGCACCATTGCAGGTGATATTATCCCGAGGTTGATTGATGAAATTCCAATTTTGGCAGTGGCGGCGGTGTTCGCTGAAGGAACGACAACCATTCGCGATGCGGCTGAGTTGCGAGTCAAAGAAAGCGATCGCATTGCTGTCATGGCGCAGCAACTCAATAAAATGGGAGCAAAGGTAACAGAATTACCCGATGGTATGGAAATTACTGGCGGTACTTCCTTGGTTGGGACTGATGTCGATAGCCATACTGACCATCGTATTGCGATGAGTTTCGCGATCGCCGCTCTCAACGCTTCTGGTAAGACGACCATCCATCGTGCAGAAGCTGCAGCTGTTTCTTACCCAGACTTCACAAGTACGTTGCAACAAGTTTGCGGCTAAATTTTACCACAGATGAACACAGATTTTTGTTCCTATCTGTGTTCACCCCCCCTCATTCCCCCCTACAAGAGCTACGGTGTACACACAAGTGTTTTCCCCATTTATAAAGGGTAGGTTGAAAACCCCTTGGCTTCAGCCAGGGGATGAAAACCACGACGTAGGCTTTAGCCGGAGAGTGATGATTCTATTCTCGCTGTTGTGCAATATAGTTTTTAACCGCTTCAGTAGAGATATTGCCAGCAGTGCTGACAAAGTAGCTTGGAGTCCATAAAGTAGGAAGTTTAAGAAGTTCTGGAAATTCTTTTCTTAAATATGATGACGCACGACCTTTAATCAATCGGATGATTTTACTTGGGTCGTCACATGGTTTTGCATTTACAAATAAATGTACATGGTCGGGCATAATTTCCATAGCTATAATCTTCCATCTATTTTCATGACAGATTTCACAAATAATCTGTTGCAGTCTTTCAGCAATAGCCCCTACTAATACCTTCTTTCTACGCTTTGGTATCCATACAAAATGATAGTTGAGTAAGGACACTGCATTCCCTTCATGTCTATATTCGTCAGGTTCAAACTTTGCCATATCTTTATAAATAATCCTTGTTGTTTTGTCTATAGATATTGTTGACTAGTCTTAGTTAATAAACAACAAAGAGGTGATAACGCAGTGCTGGTTCTAGAATACAAAGTGAAGGGTAAGCAACAGCAGTATCGAGCTATTGATGAGGCTATCAAAACTACCCAATTCATCCGAAACAAAGCTATTCGTTATTGGATGGATACGTCAAAAGAACAGAAAGTAGACAAGATTGCTCTAAACAATTACTCTACAGCACTGCGTAAAGAATTTGGATTTGTTAAAGAATTGAACTCGATGGCAAGGCACGGCTGCAACCGAAAGAGCATGGCTTTCTATTGCCAGATTCTACGATAAATGTAAGTCTAAAAAACCTGGAAAAAAGGGTTTTCCAAGGTTTCAAAAAGATAACCGTTCTGTTGAATACAAGACTAGTGGTTGGTCATTGCATCCTACAAAACGACGCATCACCTTTACTGATAAAAAAGGTATTGGTGAAGTTAAGTTACTGGGGAAATGGGATATTCATACCTACCCTGTAAAATCCATTAAGCGAGTTCGACTTGTTCGTAAAGCTGACGGTTACTACTGCCAGTTTGCAGTTGATATTGAGGTTAAAGCTGAACAGAGAACCCATAATGGTGAAATCGGTTTAGATGTTGGGTTAGAGTTTTTCTATTCTGATTCCAATGGACATCATGAGGAGAATCCAAGGTTTCTTCGTACATCTGAGAAAGCGATTAAACACGCTCAACGTCAAATTTACAAAAAGGAGAAAGGTAAAAACCAACGACGAATAGCTAGACGAAGATATGCCAAAAAACATTTAAGAGTAAGTAGGCAACGTAGTGAACATGCGAAGAAACTCGCGCGTTGCGTATGCAAGGCTAACGCCTTAGTCGCCTATGAAAACTTGAACGTGAAAGGCATGGTAAAAAATCACTGCTTAGCAAAGTCCATCAATGATGTTGCTTGGACTCTATTTCGTCGTTGGTTGGAATATTTTGCTGCCAAATTCGGAACCACAGTTGTAGCCGTCAATCCTCGAATGACATCTCAAAAGTGTTCGGATTGTGGTGCAATTGTGAAAAAATCTCTTTCAACTCGTACCCATAAATGTAGTTGTGGTTGCGAACTCCAAAGGGATGTAAACGCAGCAATAAATATTCTGAATCTTGCACGACAAGCTAGGGACGGGCAGTCCCGAAGTAACGCTACAGGACTAGCGACCTCTACTCTAGTTGGTGAAAACCTGATTGAGCAAGTAACTAGGATGAATGTAGAATCCTCTGGTTTTCCGAACAAATGAGCGATAGCGAAATTTGTTCAAGACCAGGGGAGTGTCAATCCCGTATTAATTCTCTTTAATCCGGTATTTGTTCCCATACCGTAGAGACAGAGTAATAATCGCTTTTGCTATCTTCTCCGTAATGGTAATACCAGTTGCTCCCAAAGCATAAATGAATCTGTCGTTATAATGTTAGAAATTTTTCAACGCAGATTTTAGCTTTTTTGTCAAATCTCATCAAAGTATATATTAAGTTTACTTATGCTTAAGGGGTAAAAACTGGGGTCAATCATCAGAAATAGAAAATGGCTGAACCTCCTACTGGTTAACGATTTCAATGATTGGTTACCTTTAGGCTATCTAGCTATTCCTTTGGGTGGAGATTGACACCTATCTTTAGAAAGAAGATTCAGCTACTTCATTAGGCGGAGCATAAACATTGATTGTAGAGACAAAAAAGCGCGTTGCTCTTGAGGGAGCAAGTGAATTTCGTACCTCTATATAGATAAGTCAACACCCCTTTCTCGCGGCTCGGGGCTTAAGCGCCTCAAGTCAAGCGGATTAGTTGACCCGACTCAGTACCGAAGCGTACTAGGTTATTGGTAAGTGTTCAAGTTCTCACTCCGGGATGCGTTCGCGCAGCGTGCCGATAGGCATAGCCAGTCTCGGACTCTGAAACCGGACGATTAAACAGGTTTAGAGGGTTAAGCCAGTGTCGCCTGGAAAGTACCGACCAATAACTTTGTCAAGGCTAACATTACTCCCACTTGGGAAGGCACATCGAGTGCAAAACCGTTATGCGTACAGGTGAGTCCAGTCAGTCATCGGCGGGTTTCCCACGCCCAGGGAACTGGCTCTCCCGTTGGGGTGAACGATTTGAGATGGTTCGCCAGTACTGAAGGAGGGTCTCCCTCGTTAGAGGTACATGGCGAACCCGTAAGGGTAATTGTCAAGCTTGAAAGTACATTACAAAGGTACACCGAATCTAGTAACCCTTCGACAAGCTCAGGGCAACGCCCCAAGGCGCTAATGGTTCACAACAAAGAATGTGTATTGCCGTCCTATAAGGACGGGGTTTCTACCCAAATTTTCGATGAATGTATTCATGCTAGGAGAAAAATCTGTGATTTCATCATTGTTATTAGCAGTCCAAGCTACTGTTCCCAACTCTGCCGCAGAATTTAACTGGACAGGATCAGCAATTATCATTGGCAGCAGCATTTTAGCTCTTTTGATTATTCCTCGGGTGGTTCGCTACCCCCATGTTGGTGCTAAGATGCCGCTACCTTTCCCGTCGCTGTTCAATAATCCCAGTGTTGGTTCATTCCTCGCTGCAATGAGTACCGGTCACCTTATCGGCATTGGTGCAGTTTTGGGCTTGACCAATCTCGGCGTTATCTAGATTTTAG